>JBKBUO010000002.1:0-43338 GCA_046290005.1 Archaeoglobaceae archaeon
AGACGCCTATATGCTTTATGCAATGGAAAAAGTTGATAACTTCGACAGAATGAAAGGTTTGAGGATATACAAGGAGTTGAGGGCAGAAAGAGACAAGTGGGAGATTGAGGTAGTGATGGGAAAGTGGGGAGAAAGATACGTTGATCCCCAAGATATACGGGCTGACGAGGAGAACTTCATCCTATGCTTTTCCTACTATGACGTGAAGAATCTCTTGGATATAAAGCCGAGAGGAGGAGCTTATGTATATTCCTCGAGCGAAGCTTTCGAAGAAGAGCAGAAGTTCGATTTTCTAAGGCTTAGCGAATGGTTAAAACTCTTCAATTTCTCAACACACGGGTTTAGAGTTGAAAATGGAAAGGTTTACTTTGAAAAAGGCTTTCACGCTTCTGGACACGTTTCAAAGAGCGATATAGTCAAAATCGTCGAAGAAATCGAACCGGATCATATTATACCAGTGCACACAGAAAACGCTGATTGGTTTATCAGCAATTTTGAGAACACGGTTTCGATCAAATGCGGTGAAACGAGGGAACTTCAATGAGTGAGAAGAGAGCATACATAACGATCCTTGGGAGATCCCTCTGGGCTCTTTCCAACGTTTACTACGCAGTCTTGGTTAAAAAGTCGTTCTTCCCAGATGTCGTGCACATCTTTACCGAGGAAATCTTCTTAGAAAATTTGCCCAAGGCAGAAAAAATGATCAAAGCCCTCAGCGAGGAGTTTAACTTTGTTCCGGAAATTCAAACACACGTTTCTGAGGAGACAGAGTTCTTAAAAGCAGGGTTTGAGGTTAATGAGCTTATAAAAAAGCTTAAATCCGAAGGCTACCGTATCGCTATCGACGTTACCCCGGGGAGAAAGGCGCTTGTTGTTGCACTTTTAATTCCAGCGATGAAGCAAAAAATCGATCACATCTTCTACTTGGCGGTGAAGAGGCTTGAGGACAAGCCTTACATGATGATCCCGCTCCAAGTTCAGAAGCTAAAGGACTTCATCGAGGAGGCGGAGAAGTATGCAAAGAAATGAAGCAGTGGTTAGCCCGGAAGAGATCCAGATACTTCTGAATCTGCTCGAAGAAGATATCAATGTGATATATCCACTTTACAAGCATTTCACGCTTTTCAACGCCAGGGCTGAGGACGAAGGCTATCGTATAAAAATTTTACAAGGATTGAAGGAATTTGAAGAACAGCAAAACTATTTTTCTGAATTTGCGGACGAAATGCCGGGATACAGCGATTTCATCAGCACTTTACTGGCCTCTGGTGTTATGAAGTATGAGAATGTAGACGATTTTTTGCAACGCATCAAGGTCTATTCCGAGTTACGGAAAAGAGTTTTCTTCTGCCCGGACACGAACGTGGTTTACCACCGGTTTATCACAAACACTTTTTCTGATCTTAGAAACGTTTTACTCCTTGAAATCGTGCGAAACGAGATAGAAAGCGTTCTAAATTTCAAATACAAGGAAAATGAAATAAATCTAATCAAGAAAAAGGCTAAGTATCAGAACTTTCTGCTAGATGAGTTTTCAAACAGGCGAATGAAGAGGTCGAGAATTGCAGTTCTTGCTCTAAATGAATACAGGATTCTTAGGTCCTATGGGCTGGAAATCGATGCGGTCGGAAGAGGAGGGAGCGATAAGGAGGAGAACGACTATATAATAGTTAAGACGCTCAGAGAGTTTGAGAAGGAGCGTTCAGCTTTACCAGTTCTACTCACCGCAGACAACCAGATGGCAGATCTTTGCAAAGCAGAGGAAATAGAGTTTTTCCACTTTAAAATTCCTCATGCTGTTCAAGCAGACTTCTGCACCCATAGATCGATGCTAAATTTAATCTACTCTCTGGCGTTGGTCTTTGGAGTCGTAAGGCTAAACAGCGTTTTGGTATTCGGAGAGTTTAAGGGAAAGAGTAGGGCGGAGGATTTGAAGCTAAGAATCTTAGACGAGAAACTCTGGGTCAAATTTGAGAAACATCTTATGATATGCAGAAAATTGGTGGAAATCGGAAAAGAAGAAAAGAAGCGAGATTAGTAGTGCTGAGGTGAGAACTTGCGTGCGATAAAAGCGGTGATCTTCGACCTCGACAACACCCTCGTGGATTTCATGAGTGCGAAGATCAAGGCGTGTGAAGAAGTTTCGAGAATTGCGAACTGTGGTTCTACAGAAGAACTGCTCCAGTATTTTTTAAGAAACAGATGCGCCTTCGAGAGTTTTCGCAGCATTGAGGAGTTTCTCAGGGAAAAAGGCGTTTTTAGTCCAGAGCTTTTTTCTAAGTGCTGCGAGACTTACGAAAAAGTCAAGATCGATAACCTTCAAATTTATTCAGGTGTGAAAGAAGTCTTGGGGAAGTTAAAGAGTATTGGTTTAAAGCTCGCAATCGTCACCGATGCGGAAAACGGAAAGGCAATCGCGAGATTGAGAAAGTTCGATCTCGAGAAGTTTTTTGATGCAATTGTTTCAGCGGACATGTGCGGCAAGACGAAACCAGAGCCAGATTCGATTCTTCTCGCGCTTAAGAAGCTTGGCGTCGAAGCAAAGGATGCGGTGATCGTGGGGGACAGCATTTATAGGGACATCTCAGCTGGTAAGAGATTGGGGATGCTCACGATCTACGCGAGGTATGGTGATATGAATCCGCGCTCAAGCGGTGAAGCGGATTTCGTTGCAGAGAATCCGAGGGATATCTTGGAAATCGTGGAGACGATCCTGTTTCGGGAAAGGGAAATGAGTGCGAATTAACAACGGATCTTTGAAAAAAGGATACAACTTTACAACTTGATTCATTTTCCCAAAATCTGTAATTTAAAGTCTTTTCGTCGGATAAAGCTTTTTTAAAATACTTATCGGAACTCTTTTTAATTTTAAAGTGTCTAATTCCCTCTCAAAGCCTATTTCGTATATCTTTCAACGAAAGCTCTCGGGTTGGAATAACTGGTTTGGAGACGAAATCCTTAAATACAATCTTTCTCAATCCTTTAAAAGGGTCCGTAGCTTAGACTGGTCAGAGCGCCCGGCTCATAACCGGGCGGTCGAGGGTTCAAATCCCTCCGGACCCAAATTTTTGAAAAAGGCTTTTCTTTGCTTCTTTTTTCGAAAAATAAGGAATTAGGTTGTTTATCTTTCCCTATTTCGAAGGCTTTGTTCCCTCCTTCTTCGGCTTTGGGTATACGAGGAAATAGAACAACTTTCAGGGGTAGTAAACAATGCCAAGGTCGTTTATGCTTTACGTAATACTTTGTCGATGAGCTTACCCCATGGAATTTGTTTCTTTTACTTAACTTGGAATCGCAGATTAAAAAGAGGCTCGAAATAACGAACTAAACAAAACGCAGTGGTTGGATCTACTAAGAAAATTTTATTTTTAAGCTTAACTTAATCGCTTAACATAACCAATTGAATCATGGCGAGGAAGTCGAGAAAAAAGTAAAAAGAAGAGATAATGAGTAGCCCTATGGAAAAAGTCAACAAAATTTTCGCATACGGGACTCTGGAAAGATTACTCCTATCCAATTCGATTGCCACCAGTGTAAGGTATGTTGGGAGGGGCAGAATTCAAGCAAAACTATACGATCTAGGAGAGTATCCCGGAGCTGTGGAGCATAGCGAGAGTTATGTTTGTGGTAGGGTGTATGAAGTCGAGAACATAGAGGAGATTTTACCGCAGCTCGACGAATATGAGGAATTCTACCCAGACAAACCAGCGAGCAGTTTATTTATCAGGAAAGTTTTGAACGTTTTCATGGACAACGGAGAAGCAGTGAGAGCTTTCGTTTATCTCTACAATGGAAACGTAGAAGGAAAAAAAGTAATTCCCACTGGTGTTTGGGAAATGAGATAAAGAGGTCAACATTTAGTTGGTTGAGGTCTAAAGATTTTTATCTTTCTCCTGTTAATCCTCGTTTGTCAACTTGATAAGCCTGTTAGAAGAAAAATTCGATCCCAAAACTTATAAAAGCGGGCGGTCGAGGGTTCAAATCCCTCCGGACCCAAATTCTCACTATCCTAAGAACTTGCGGAGCTTTCCCATAGCGATTATATTGGATTCGCTTCTCGGCATTCTCAACAACGCTAGATAAGCAGGATTTGGCTCAACTTCTATGGCAAGATGATCTGCCATCTCTAACACGGATTTCACGAGTCCATCACCAAGGTATTTCCTCACGGTAACAGGATCGAAGTATTTCATATCGTATTCAATCTCTTTCAAATATGCTGGAAGAATTTTCGAAACTTCATCAAGCTTATCTGATTTCGCTAACTCGACGATATAAGGCGCATCTAACAAAATAGGAGGGAGGCCTATAGAATACCAAGCAGCCGTATAGACTATTGCCCTAGGCACGCATACGGCTTGATCGTCATAAGAGAAAAGTCTTCCGTATTCTTTCCAGCTAATTCTATCTCGAGTACTGGGAATGAGTTTAGCCATTTCGATGACTTTCTCCACGTATTTGGAAACGATGGAGCGATATTTTGCTGAAGCTTCCATGATGATCGATACTACGTCTTCCGAGATCTTCGAGCTCGTGTTACAGCATGCGTTCAATATCGTTTCCTTCGCTTTTCTATACTCTTCCAACGAGACATCGTATCTGATCGCCGATTGTATCGTCGCAGTATGGTAGCCTGCGTATTGCAAAACCTCGAGACGACACAATTCAGGACTGTTCAAACCGCCACGAAACGGTGGAGAACCCATGCCGATTATGGGTCTTATCTTTAGTCCCAGCTCATCTTCCAACCTCTGAACTTTAGACAAGACATATGCTATCGCAAGCGCTGAAGCAAGATGGCCACGTTTCACTGCTGAATCTGATTTGCCGAAGAACACTCTTATGTCCTCTTCATTTTTGAACACCTGATCCAATATTTGTCTTGTCTTTAGCTGTACTACTGCATCTTCTATAAGGGGTATGACCTCTATATCACCGACATCGACTTTTGTCTCTGATTTATAGATTTCGCACTTTCTCCTCAACATCCTTCTCACGAGAGCGATCGTCTCCACGTCTTCCACCATCGGCAAGATAACCCATCTCACAGCTTGTCTATCCATGTATTTTACCGAGAAATAATTGGCAACTATGGCAGCTTCTAACGATAACGCGACTCTATCGAATTCTTCAAGCTTTGGATTTGGCAATCTCACGGTTATATACATTTCTTCTCCGAGCGAGATACCTGATTTGAAAGCTTTTAAAACAATGTCCTTTGGCTGACTATAAGGCGTAGCCTTTCCTTCGTAGTCTATCATTACTTCATCGCATCCATATGCTGCGTAAGCCACGATTGCTTCATCTACTTCTTCTGCAGTCGTGATCCTCACGTAGAATCTAGGTGTTGTGTGAACATGAGCTTAGGGACGTGCATATCGCTTCCATCTCAAGCGATTATTAAAAGTTGCGCAAACTGAAAAATTGAGAGCTCTTATCGCCTTCATAAGGTCTCCTACTTTGAAGCTAAAAATAAAGGTAAAGAAAATATTAAAGATCGTTAAAAAAAGCAAGAAGAGAAAAGCTGAATCAGCGAAGAAAAGTGTGATAGCTGGCAAGAACATGGAAGACAAAGCACCTGAAGAGTAGAAGATAGCAACCTTCTTCTTCGAAATTCTTTTCAAGCTCTCGGTCTTTATCTTCAACCCAAGGACGGGAACGAATTTAAATGGCTCGAAGATCGGGATTTTTAATTTTAAGATAGCGGATTTTCCGATGTAATAGTAAAGGAACTCTATTCCGAAAAGCCTTCCGACGATGTAATGCGCTAAGCAATGTGTGAAATACCAGAGGAAAATCCAAGAAATTAAAAGCAAAAAGAATTTTCCGATAGAATGAAAGCTCAAAGAAAGTAGCAAGAAACAGATACCGAGCAAAGTTCCTAGAACTTCTATCAAGTTTCCTAGCCATAATGGTATCTTGATCCTTTGGGACGTCATGTCGTTTCTCACAAGTCTTTTTAAGACTCTCAATTGCACTTTTTAGAAATCATCATCCTTTTGATTAGATAACACCCCTACTCTTGAGTTCTCTTAGTTTCTTTGCATCGAAACATAGAATTTTTGTGTATACGTAAGTGTTATCCGCTCCCGGCGGCTTACAAACCCATTTTATTCTACCTGGTGTCTCGCTCATCCAACTAAAAGAAGACGTTTGGAGCAGAATCTTTCCGTAATAAGGATCTTCAATCCACCTCAAAATTCCCCTCTCATACCAATTTTCAAGCTTAGAGCTTTCTTTTGGCGAGTAAACTATCCCCGTGACAACAGTTCCGGGAGTAGTTTTATCCATGCTGTATTCAGTGGCTTTTTTGACTATTTCTTCAGCAGTGTAATTCTTAGACCAGTGTTCTATTTCCTCTCTTAATTTAATTTGGTTTTCCAATTTCGTTCGATGCTGTGGTGTGGGGTATTTTTCAAACAAATCGGGTCTGTTCATCAAATTCGTCAACCCTCTCCAGTTTTCATCACTATACCCAGCTATGAATACACTTTTACCGTCTTTCGCTTTAACAACAGTGTATGCAAACACCGCGGGATCGTATGGACCAAATCTTGGAACAAGTCTTCCTGATTCGTGGTAATATTGCAAGTAGTAGTTACAGTGTCTCAGCAAACATTCAGCTGGTGAAACGTCGATGTATTGTCCTTTACCTGATTGCATTCGATAAAAAAGAGCTAAAAGGATAGCATAAGCCCCCCAGGCTCCACCTGTATACCATGCCATCCAATTCCCTATCTTTAGGGGTATCTTGCATTCCTCAAGAATCGCTGGATCGAACTCTGCTTCACCAGTTACTGACATTATACCTGAAATTGCTTGATCTATGAGATCGTAGTCGTAGACGTCTCTAATCGATTTTCCAAACTTCCCTGTTGAGGAAAATGACACATAAATCAGCTTTTGGTTTACATTGCTGAGGTTTTTATACCTCAAATCCTCTGGAGTTTCACTCGGTTTAAACGACTCTATAAATACATCTGACTTCGCAACGAGCATTTTGAGTATCTCTAATCCTTCATCACTCCTGTAATTTAGCGTGATATGATATTTATTTCTTCCTTCCACAATGTATGCTAAGCCTGTATCTTTTATCAGAACCCCTTCCGGAGTCATTTTTCTTGCTATATCTCCTCCAGGTGGTTCAACTCTTATAACCTCGGCTCCTAATTCAGCTAAAATTGAAGAACAAAATATTGAAGCAAAATTTCCTGTAGAAACGTCTAGAACCCTAATTCCTTCCAGAGCCTCTGGTTTCTCGTAAATTTTCGACGGATCAGTTAGTTCTTTTGCCCAATCAAAGTAATCTTTTGACATACGACTCACCTCCTAAAAGAACAGGCCACTTTTACCATCCCAATCGTCCGGGGGATTTGTGCCTTTTCTACCCCATTTTCCTATTACACCCTCTTTTTCAAGTTCTCTGAGCTCTTCCATACTCATGCCAAGGATTTTTATGAAGACGAATTCGTTGTCGAATCCTAAGGGTCTTGCAACCCATTTTATTCTACCTGGCGTTTCTGACATCTTAACGGTCTGCACTTCTGCCAACTCACCCCATATATGGTCTTCAAAGATCCATATCGTTCTTCTACTTCTCAAATGCTCGTTTTCATATAAATCTTTGAAGTTAAGTACTTTATTAGTTGCAAAGCCGTATTTTTCAGCGACTTCTTCTATTTCCTTTGTTGTTTTGGTTATGCAGAAATCTCTCAGCTTTTTATCGACCTCCTCCATGATATGATGTCTTTTAAGTGGATCTATGTATTCCTTGTATTCCTTTTCTTCCATATCCAGAGCTCTACATAGGCCCTCGAACTCCTTTTCTCTGTAAGCCACTATTGCGATAAATCCGTCTGAACATCTGTAAAGTCCAGATGGTAATATGGCAATGTCGCGATTTCCAGTTCGTTCTCTATTTTTCCCAGTAAGTCCTACATATATCCACGTCCAATCTGACCATCTAATTGCGGTCTCGTTTTGCGAGATATCTATGTACTGCCCTTTTCCAGTTTTTTTTCTATAAATAAGCGCTACCATCACAGCTATAGCTCCGGTTATCGATGCAGCGAAGTCTAAAAGCCAAGCACCAAATTTGATGGGTTCTCTCTCAGGAAATCCTGTGACATACATCATACCACTTTCCGCTTGCGCAGTAGCATCGTAAGAGACTCTTAGGGCGTTTCTACCCCATTGTCCGAAGCCTGAAAGTGAAAGGTATATAATATCAGGTTTAATTTCCCTTATTTGCCTATACCCTATTCCCCATGAGTCCGTTGTGCCGGGTCTGAAATTTTCTATAACTACATCGCATCTCTTGGCAAGCTTGTATATTAGTTCCTTTCCCTTTGGGTTTCTCAGATCGATCGCAACATGTAGCTTGTTGTGATTCTGCTCCTCGAAGCCAGGTGAAAGCGTTTTATAATAGAAGAACCACGGTGTCACATATCTCATCACGTCTCCCACGCCTGGTAATTCGACTTTTATAACTTCTGCACCGAATTCAGCCAGAAAATCGGAAGCAGCGGGTCCAAGGACAACGTTTGTCATGTCTAAGATGCGAATACCTTCGAGAACTTCTGGTTTTAAACCTATTTCATCTACCGGGACCATAAAACCACTCTAAAAATTAATTTTTATTATACTTCCATCGCAGCTTTAATCTCTGGCTCAATATCCTCTTCAGAAGCGGTCTTTGTGAAGAAGGAAACTACTATCATTACCAATATTGAGAGTAAAAGAGCAATGCTGTAGCTTGGTATTCCGTAAGGCATTTTCCACCCTATTCCTCTCTCCAATATCAAGAACGAGATATTCAATATGAGACCCGTCATAAGAGCAGCAATTGCGGCCTCTTTCGTAGCTCTTTTCCAGTTCAAACCTAAACCTATGATTGGGACGAGTGCACAGGCAAAATAACCCCAGCCTAATGTTCCAAGTATCGCTACAAGGTAGCCCCCATAGTAACCAAAGATCAAAGCTACTATAGATAGCAAGATTGTTACTACTCTACCCCATCTAATTTGTGCCTCTCTTGTAAGCTCTCTACCAATAGCTTTTGTAAAATCTCTAACAATTGCTGCGACACCAATTGCGAGGAACGCACTCGAAGTCGACATTATCGCAGCCAATAGGCCTGCATAGACAAATCCAGATAACGCCGATGGAAGCTTGGTTAAAAACGCCGGAGCCGCTTCATCAGCAATTTTCAAAGGTGCGAGTTGTCCAGTTACAACAAACCAAAGCGCAGTATATCCAACAAAGATCCAGAGCAAGCTTGAAAGCATGTAACTGCCACCACTTATAACTCCTCCCCATTTTAAATCTTGGAACCTTCGAAGTGCTATGAATTTCGTAGCGAGATGTGGTTGCCCCAAGTTACCAATGACGAAAACGAAATACCATATGAAGGCTAACATCCAAGTTCCAGTTCCTAAGGGATCGACTTTCACCGGATCCTTTAAAGCTATTGGTTCAAAAAGCCCACCAGTTCCTCCTGTGATAACCAGTGCAGCTATCAAAACTCCAATAGCTGCTATTAACATTACAATTCCCTGCATAACATCCGTCAATATGCTTGCGACCATCCCTGCTATGGCAGTATAAGTCATTGTGATTCCAAACACAATTAGTATTGCAGCTTCGAGAGGTATCCCCAACAACCCTGCAACCACGTATCCACCAGCCAATACTTGTGTGCCCAAGTATGCAAAAACTCCGAGTACAAGGCTTATAGCTAGTAGTCCTCTTACAGCTTCACTCTTAAATCTCAGAGCAGCTATGTCAGGCAAAGTGGCGACAGGTTTTACTTCTGTGATTAGTCTGATTCTTTTCCCTATTATCCACCACGAGAAACCAAAAGCAGCGGCTTGAGCGAGGGTAATCCAGAGGGAGGTTGCACCCATAGCATAGACTAAACCAGGACCACCTACAAAGCCGAATCCGCTCATTATTGCAGCAAAACTTGCAACTCCCACTATAAGTGGTCCAAAAAGTTTATGGGCTCCGTAGTATTCTTCTGCCACCTTAACGTATTTTTTAGCATATACTCCCACTGCAAATGTCACGATGAAATAGCAGATTACTATCGCAACAATCACGGGATCGCTCATTCTTTTACACCCCCTTTTGCCTCCTCAATTTTCTTTTTAAACTCTTCAAAAGCGGGCTCTATCAGCTTTTTGAACAAAATTGCGTAGCTAACTGTAGTAGCAATGTAAATCAATAGCCACATCACCGGGAAGAGTACAAAGAAACCTGGATGCATTCCAGCAATCCAAAAGTCGGGTATCTTCTTGTAAAAGAGAGCCCAATAGTGGAATATCAGTGAGAGGCAAATCACCCATATTAAAAGAGACAAGACCCCGATTATAATTGCCTCTTTCCTCCTTGAGTTCGATGCACCAAGTATTAGCCAAAGCGAAAGGTTTACAGCCATCAAATAGCCAAATATCTGCCAATAGTTCAGCAACGCTACTATCACTAGCAAGAAAGAAGTTATTCCGATTCCGAATACGAGTCCTTCTCTAAATTTCATGCTTAGTTCTTGAGTTTGCTAACCTTAAACTTTTGTACAACATGTTTACTTACATTAAAAAATCTAATAAAAATTCATAGAAGTAGAAAGCTTCAAAACCTGGGGAAAGATCTTTTTCACCCCATTTCTCAATTTTCTCGAAACGTAACCCTTAGACAAGTTCAAATATGAAGATAGATCATCAAGTTTTACCTTCTTTGGGTCACAGAAATAGCCCAATTCAATTGCAAACTCCAAAATTTGTTTCTCGATCAGATCTAAGTTTTTGATAGAATTTATCAGCTCTACGATTAAAGAGATGTTGGATAAAACCAGGGAGAGATCTTCAGAACTTACGTAGTCTTTTCTCTTTATATAAAACTCGTGATTCTTATCTAACTCAGAAAGAGTATTTTCCAGAGATTCGTTGTCGTCGAATCCAATATGCCATATCTCTCTTCCCCTTCTGATAAAAAATGGTCCAACTACGTATCCATTGTTCCTCTTTATTATATCCATTGCCTCTGTGAAGCGTATGGTCGTTTTGATCATTGCCCTACCTTTTTCCTTTTCTAAAACTTTTAAATCAATAAAATTTGGCTCCTCTTTAATTTCTCTCAGAGCTAAGTCGAGTTCTTCGGAATTTAACGCGTGAATGTATCCTCTATTTAGTAAGAGTTTGTCGGTAAAATCCCAAAAGGTCATATAGTATGTTACCTCCATCTTCTCCGAGCTTAATATGAACGGGCAATCTGGTTGGATCATGTCCAACACTACGATGTAGACCATAATTAATCAAAGAAAAAAGAATTTAAAAATATTTCGAGAAAAGCGATTTAGAGTTGTGCATAGTGTAAGAGTAGGGAAATCACGAGCGGGAATTTGAATAATTTTTAATGAGCATTCATGAGCAAATTTCATTCATGAGCAAATTTAACCCTAAAATTAATTATATTGCTCATATTTAAAGTTTAATTATGGGAATAGGCCCCGGGGGTAGAACCCTTTTAGAACTTTTAGAAGAATCAGAAAAGCTTTATCGAGACACTGGGTTTTACTGGGGTTTAGGGAAGTTAGAACTCTACGAAAAAGACCCTTTACGATGGGAGCGTGAAAGGGCACAACTCAAAGCTATAATGGTTTTAGCTCGAGAAGCTGCAACGCGAATAGCGGCTTCACCCATAACAAGAAGCATAGGTGAAACCTGTTGGGTTCTCTACACACCTGAAGGCGATTCCGTTGTCTTATCCACTGGAATTATTGTGCACGTTCATACGATGAGTGAAGAAATAAAGTGGATGATTAGAAGAGGATACGAGGAGAATCCTGGAATAATGGACGGGGACCACTTCATTGGCAACGATCCAGCTCTTGGCAACGTGCACACAACAGATGTCCACACTCTAACTCCTGTGTTTTATAGAGGAACTTTGATAGGGTGGATAGGTTCAGTGACGCACCAGGTGGACATAGGAGCAAATACACCTGGACATGACATCTGCACATCTACTTCAAGATTTGAAGACGGACTATACATAGAGTGCGAATTGGTGATGAGAGATGGAAAACTTTTCCCACATTACTATGAAAGAAGCCGAAGAGGTGTGAGAACCCCACTGTACTTCGATCTCGACGAGAAAGCAAGATTCGCTGGTAATGAGATGGCTAAAAGAATGGTATTGCAATTTGTAGAGAAGGTGGGACTCAATTACTATATTCAACTGATAAGGGAGATCATAGAGAAGTCGAGAAGAGATTATTTGGCAAGAACAAAAGAGCGTCTCGTTCCTGGAAGATATCGAACTTTTACACTATCAGAAACTCCTTTTGTTCTGGAAGCCTGGCAACCTCACGCAAGAGATGACTGGTTACATCCATTACCGATGGAGATTACGATCACAAGAGAAGGTCGCTGGATAGTAGATATTGAGGGTTCTACGGGTACAGGTCCATGGCCATGGAACGGAGCCATTTCACCTTTCATGGGCGGATTTTGGGTGGTAATGACACAGATAATCGGTTATTCTGAAACTATAAACGAAGGGTTTGTCAAAGTCATAGATTTTAGAATACCCGAAAAGAGTTGGGTTGGAAATCCAGATCCCTATTTGTCGAGAAACGTCCCTTGGTATTTTCTCATACCACAGATGCAAGCTCTGTATAGAACCGTCGCGATGGGTGCATTTGCGAGAGGGATAGTGGAAGAGGGAGCAGCAGGCTATGGGATGACCGCAGATCCTGTGCAAGGTGGGGGTGTTACAACAGGCAAAACTGGGCATCCTCCTGGGATTTACTACCCTATATCAACGTTTGAAATCGCTGGACAAGGATTAGGGGCTAATGCTATTAGAGATGGACTCGACTACGGTTATGCGATGTGGAATCCAGAGGGGGACATAGGTGACGTTGAAGAGTGGGAAAGGATACAGGTTGGCTTTATTTACCTTGCGAGAAAAGTCAGACCAAACTCCGCAGGGTATGGTGAGAGAAGAGGAGGGAGTGGTTACGCACACGTTGCAATTTTCTTTGGAAGCAGAGACAATATACTTCAGAATCTCAACATGGGAAAAGCTTTTACAAATACAGGACTCCACGGAGGCTATCCAACCCCTACCGTCTATACTCTGCTATCAAGGGGTGTAAAATTCGATGAATTGATTAAACAAAAGCTCCCTTATCCTATTTCTGACGACCCAGATAATCCTGAGTTCGAGAAACTCCTTTCGGGATTCTGCAGAGGAATAGAAAGGTTAGACTATGGAACTCATTTCCCTAGAGTTCTTGAAGAACACGATATCTATTACTTTAAGCAAAATGGTGGTCCAGGCTATGGCGATCCGTTGGATAGACCATTAGAGCTCTGTGAAAAAGATTTGAATGATGGAATTTATACTTCTGAGATCATGGAAAAAGTTTATGGAGTAGTTGCAAAGTACGATGGGGATAAAGGTGTATGGATCGTTGACAAAGAAGCTTCAGAAAAGCTTAGAAAGGAGAAGATCGATGAGAGACTTGGAAAAGCAAAAAATTTTGATCACTTCTATAGAGATGAGCGTGAAAAGATCATACGCTCCGACTTCATAAGACCCGTTGCAAGGATGTATCAGGAGCAAAGGGAAATATCCTCAAGGTTTTGGAGAGATTTCTTGGAGTTTTGGCAATTGCCTGAAGATTACATTCCAGAGGCTGAGGAACTCGATGAGTATCGAGAAAGAGTCCTAAGAAAACACGAGGAATTGATCGAGCGCTATAGAGAGTTTTTAGAGAAAAAAGGCTACGATTTGTCCAAGATTAGACATATAACCTTGAGAGAGAGGTGGTAGAATTGAAACCTGAACCTGTTGTTTTAGGTATCGACACTGGAGGAACGATGACAGATACTGTGCTTGTCGCAGAGGATGGAAGTTTTGTAATTGGAAAGGCACAAACGACTCCAGCTAACGAAGCTGAAGGTATAATAAATTCTTTGAAAAATGCAGTCGAAAAATGGGGACTTGAACTTGAAGAAGTTCTACCAGCCCTTAGAACCGTGGTTTACACGGGGACAATAATGCTCAACAGAGTCTTGGAAAGAAGAGGGTTGCATCCTCTTGGAATAATAACGACTGCCGGATTTGAAGACACACTGCGAATGGGTAGATCAAGACAAGCTTGGAATACGCTGAGCTATGAAGAAAGATTACATGCGATCTCACACTTTTATCCTGAGCCATTGGTTCCCAGAAACATGATAATAGGAGTAAGAGAGAGGACTTTACTAACGGGTGTCGAAATCGCTCCTCTGTATGAAAGAGATGTTGAAGAGGCTACGAGAACGTTGATAAAAAGAGGAGCTAAAGCAATAATCGTGATGTTTTTAAATTCTTGGGCGAATCCATCTCATGAAACCCAAGCTGAGCAAATTATAAAGAGAGTCTCAGCAGAGATTGGAAAAGACATACCCGTTTTCCTATCACACAAAATAGCCCCGGTTCTCGGCGAGCTTAGAAGATTGAATGCTGTTGTAATACAAGTGTATGCTTCAGAAGCTTCAAGAGAACAGTTTGCGAAGATAGAGAGCTCCTTTAGAGAGAAAAATTGTAAAGCCCCACTTTATATTCTTACGAACTATGGCACAGTCGTGCCTCCGACTTTTGAAAGGCTCATTCATACCGTAACCTCTGGACCAACAGGAGGGGCTGTGGGTGTTAAGACCCTCGCAGAGCTTTACGGATTCGAATATGTAATAGGTACTGACGTCGGAGGGACGAGCTTTGACGTAACTGCAATAATTGCTAGACAGCCAATAATGGCGCCCTATACAGTTGTTGAGAGATTTGAGGCCTCTGTGCCCTCTATAAAGACTGAGTCAATTGGAGCTGGGACGGGATCTTTTGTCAGAGTCGATCCAGTTACAAAGGCGGTGAAGATTGGGCCCCAGAGTGCTGGATATAGGATTGGGGTTTGTTGGGAAGAAGGGGGGATTGAGACTGTTACAATAAACGATGCCATGCTCGTTTTAGGTTACTTAAATCCAGATTACTTCCTTGGTGGAGAAATAAAACTAAACAAGAAAAAAGCGGAAAAGGAATTTGAGAGACAAATAGCGGAACCACTCGGAATAGAGTTAATTTCAGCTGCTTGGAACTCTTATACACTAGTTTCGGAGCGCATGAAACTACATTTAGAATCGATTGTGAGGTCTCTTGGACTCTCGCCTGAGAACTTCCATATAGTCTCCTATGGAGGTGGAGGTCCGAGCACAGTTGTTGCTTATACTTCTGGTCTGAAGTTTGCGGGTGTGATGATACCTGAAATCGCTCCAGCTTTTTCCGCATGGGGTGCAACTCTGCCAGACTTAGGGATAAGAGTTGAAAAATCGGTAGAAGCTTATGTACCTCCACTTCCTGGGGTTAAGCCAATGGGTATCGCTGAAACGATAATGAAAGGAGTTGCAGAGCTTTTAGGGATAAAAATAAGAGGATTGAAAGAGATTGAGGGTCTAAGGAATCTCCTAGTTCAAAATGCTGTAAACGTATTATCTTCTGCATGGAAAGAGCTCCGTGGTTACGTCAGCGATGAGCTTAAAAGTGTAAGGGAAGAGGGGAGGGTAGAGTGGAAAGCCTCAGTTAGAATGCTTTACGCTGGAATGTTGGACGATATAGAAATCGATTCACCTTCTCTCGAAGCTGCAGAAGAACTTATTAAAGAGCTTTGTGAGAGATTCGATGATTTATTCGAGAGAGTTTACGCGACTTCGGCAAGAAGTAGAGAGTTTGGATACACGATAACACGTGCGGTGGTTACGGGTTATTTGAGAATGCCAAAACCAAGGATAAAGGAAGAGGCAGAAGTCGGATTAAAACCTTCGGGAGATGCTTTCAAGGGAGAAAGAGAAATCTTCTGGGAAGGTAAGTGGCATAACGCATCTATTTATGAAATGGGTAAATTAAAGGCAGGGAACTTAATCGAGGGACCTGCGGTCATCGAAGCGCCCGCTTCAACATTTGTAATCCCTCCGACAAACAAGGCTAAGCTTGATAAAAGGAGAATTTTCTGGCTGGAGGTGAGATGATGTCAGAAGCTCTTGAAGCGAAAATAAAAGAGCTTGAGAGATTGCTCGAAAACAAGGCTGGCGAGAAAGAAATCTTTGAAGTGATAGTGAGAGAAAAAGATCCCGAGCTCAGCTTTGATGCAATCATTGAATACTTCCAAAGAAGAGTAAGCTGGAAAGAAAGAATACTGATGCCAATCTCCAAACATCTCTTTATAGTGTGCAAGGATGGTAAACCCATAATAAAGGCTTTTTGCGGTTATGAGTTTGGAGATTACAGAGTTAATTGGAAGATCTTTGCAAAAGTTTTTATTAGAAGAAAAAAGGAGGAAATGGAGGAGATTTATCCGCACTTTATGCACGGAGACCCGGATTGGGTTGAAATAAGGGAATACATCTGCCCGGGTTGTGGAAAACTACTTTCAGTCGAAGCAGTCCCACCTGGCTTTCCTCCGATTTTCGAATTTCTACCCGACATTGTGACTTTTTACGAGGATTGGCTTGGAAAAGAGTTTCCTTGTTCAAAAGTTGAGTTTAGAGACTTGACAGCGGAGGAAATCAGAAGGAGAATTAAAGTTTGAATTTAATTAATTTTTTGCAAAGGTTGATGACACTTTGGTGCATATAAGTGGAACTTTGGACTCTCGTAACCAAAGTATGGGAGCTTGGGGTAGAGAGATACTGTGATTTTTATAACTCAAGCTCCTCCTCCATGCCTTTATCACTTTCTCAATTTCGAGACTACCACTTTTCTCTATCGCCTCTTTTACTCTGTAAACCTCTGAAGAGTGGTGAACACTCATGTCTGAGCTCAATCCAAGCAAGGGCTTTGAGCTTCTTTACAACTTTTTTCATTTCACTGCTCACATGTGTGACGTCTACAGTGTCGTAGAGTATCGACAACACTCCGAATCTCCTACTGTCTGTCGGTTTGTAGAGAACACCTCAATGGTTAAGACCACCAAAAAAGCCATTGGAATGTCCCTCGCTCCAGATTCCAGCTCGTTGCTTTGTTAAAGTTATCTTCTCTGTATACCAGTTTGAGAGGGCAGAGATGTATTGTGCATCTTCTCGAAGCTTCTTCAAGCATTGGTAAGGAGCCTTTCTGACCAAAACGCGATTGTTGCAACATAAACTACTTCTAATCCAAACTCCTCTTGACCAATCTCTCATCGGTTTTCTACCCCGATATCACCATATGGTGTTTTAAATTCGCAGATTTTTCTTGCACATTCAGTCCAAGCAGTATCTCCAAGTAGCAAAGCTACCTTTTTCATACCTATTGCTTTGGCAATTTCGAAGTAGGTCTTTGGCACGTTGTAGTTAAGATCTGGAAAAATTTATGAAGTAGAACTTTATTTGTCGTAGTTCTGCATAACCTTCAGCTGGTGGCGAACTTGTGATCCACAACTTTTATAAAAACCTAACCCTTTTCGTTGCTTTGAGTTCGAGGGGATGCATACTGATATTTTGATTAAATCATACTCAAAAATGTGCATTATCAACCTTAAATTTTTAATATGTGCTCATATAAATTGGTTATTGGTGATATTATGCAGTTTGTGATAAAAGAAGAGGGCGAGCTAAATGGATGGCCCACGTATGCTTGGGCTGTAAAAAGATTGCCGAAAGAATTGGCTAAAACTGAGACTGTAAAGGAAGTGCTTGAAACTGCATCTGAAATTCGTGGGGATAGAACTTACGCAATATACTCAGATACAGGAGAAAGCATGAGCTATTATGAGTTGAACAGAGATGCGAACAAGATAGCGAACTCTCTTATGGAGCTTGGAGTTCAAAAAGGAGATAGAGTGGCGCTCTATTTGAGAAATTCTCTCGATTATCTCCGATGCATTTATGCATGTTCAAAGATTGGTGCAATTGAGGTGCCGGTTAATTGGTTCTACCGAGAGTTCGATGCAAAACATGTTATAAAGAACAGTGAGGCGAGCGTTTGCATCGTAGAGGAAGATTTACTTCCGATTGTTGAGACCATAAGAGGTGATTTGCCTAATCTAAAGCATATTGCGGTTCGCGGAGAGGCAAAGGAGTATCAAAAACTTGAAGACTTAAAGGGAAGTTCGAAAAATCCTGAGACAAAGATCACAGCAGAGGATCCGATGGCGATAATATACACTTCTGGAACAACTGGGCTACCTAAAGGCGCCATCTTGTCAAATAAATCATATGTGTTGTCAGCTAAAGCGATCGCTTTGTGGATGGTCGATGAAAATGCGAACGACTACACTGGGTTACCGCTCTTCCACATAAATGCTCAGATATACTCAAGCCTTGGGATGATGATCGCAGGCGGAGTTTTGACACTCAGGAGTCTGTTCTCTGCGTCGATGTTTTGGGAAGACATAACTCGCTATAAATGCACGCATTTTAACCTTCTCGGCTCGCTTGCGAACATCCTGTATTCCTTACCACCTTCAGAATACGAAAAAGACAATCCAGCAAAATATGTCATAATTGGTGGTATGCCAATAGAAATCTGGAAGAAATTCGAAGAGAGGTTCGGAGTAGAGGTTCTCGAAGGCTATAGCATGACTGAAGACCCACTTCCGTGTCTCAATCCACCCGGGAAATACAAAAAGATAGGAAGCTTTGGCGTTCCAGTTTTCCCAGACTTGGGACACGATGCAAAGATCGTTGACGATGCTGGCAACGAAGTTCCGTTTGGCAGCGTTGGCGAACTTGTGAGGAAGAATCCAGCGCAGATGATTGGTTATTACAAAGCACCTGAAAAGACTGCTGAAGTTGTGAAAGATGGTTGGCTTTTTAGCGGTGACTTCGCTAAAATGGACAACGAAGGGTATCTGTATTTCGTTGATAGGAAGAAGTTCATCGTCCGCCGTAGTGGAGAGAACATAGCAAGCTGGGAGATCGAAGCTGTGCTTAAGAGTCATCCAAAAGTCGCAGACGCAGCAGTGATTCCTGTCCCAGATCTGATTAGGGGTGAGGAGATAAAGGCATTTGTTATGCCGAAGTATGGAGAAGAGCTGAAAGAAGAAGAGTTGATCGAGTTTATGGCTGGAAAGGTTGCTTATTTCAAGGTTCCAAGATATATAGAGCTCGTTGATTTCTTCCCTTACACGCCAACTGGTAGAGTTAAGAAATGGGAGTTGAAAGAAAAAGAGAAAGAAAGGGCTGACCATGGCTGGGACAGAGACAAGATGATTCCAGATTGGAGAACAAGATACAAGGCGAGGTGAGTTATCTGCGTGTTGCAATCATAGGGATTGGATTTTCAGAGTTCGGCATACTCAACGAACCCTTCTACAACACTTCGTTTTTGGCAGCAAGGGAAGCGATAGGAGATGCGTCCATAGAAAGGGGAGAAATAGACAGCTTTGTCCTTGGAGGCTATGATAGTCTCGGCGTAGGGAGAACAATAGCGAACATGTATACAGCCCCGGCTGCAGGAGCTTATCTCAGACACGAGATCAGAGTAACCGATGATTCAGCATTTGCGCTTGCTTTAGCGTTTATGCGAGTAAAGAGTGGTTTGAGCGATATATGCATGGTCTTAGGATTTGGGAAAAGCTCTGAAACTCCAGTTGAGCTTGTTGAACTGCAGAGTCTTGATCCATTCTTTTCACGCCCTTTAAACTTGTCTCTTCAGATGAGCTTTGCAATGCAGAGCTTTTGTTATCGCAGGAAGTATGGAATTGATGATGAAAAGATTGCGGAATGCGTTGCTAAAGACACTGAGAACGGCTCTAAAAATCCAAGGGCTTTTTTAAGAAAAAAGATAAGCGTTGAGGACGTTTTGAACTCAAAAATGGCGGTTTATCCGTTGAGAGAACTCGAAATTGCCAAGTGGTGCGATGGAAGTGTGGCGTTGATTTTAGCAAGCGAGACAATCGCAAAAAGGATTTGTGAGAGACCAGTTTGGATAAAAGGCGTTGGTTGGAGCAACTCTGGCTATTATTTCGATGAATTAGATTCGCTTCCGGCAACGAAACTCTCTGCAGATATGGCTTTCAAGATGGCAGGAGTTGAAAGAAGAGAAGTTGAAGCGGTTGAAGCAATGGACCTCGTAAGTGATCACCAGCCAATGATTCTCGAAGCCTTAGGTTTTGCAGAAAAAGGAAAGGGTCTTGATGTGAATGTAGAAGTTAACAAATCAGGCGGTGCTATTTGCACGAATGTCTACGGTTCCACTGGGCTCTTTCTCATTGCGAATCTCATTGAAAGGATAAGGAGCGGTGAAATCGGCATCGGCGTAGCGCAGGCTATGAGTGGTTACGCTGGGCAGAGGGCTTGTGTTTCCGTTTTTGGTGTGTAGAGATGAAGAGAGTTGCGATTGTTGGTTGTGGGCAAACGGAGTTCAAAACCAAGCACAAGAAAACGCATCCCGAAATCGTATACGAAGCTGTAAAGAGAGCCCTTGACCATGCTGGACTCGACATAAAAGACATTGAAGCTGTTGTTTATGGCTGCATGGATCCATTTGATGGAATTTATCGCCCTGAACTGTGGGATTCCACCGCTACTGGTATTTTCAAGCCGATGATGAAGATAAGCACAGGAGGGACCACAGGACTAACGACTGCGCTCGCTGCTTACGAAACAGTAGCAAGCGGTCTTTTCGATGTTGTAATGGCTGTTTGCGTTCAACGTGTTGGCGAGTGCGCAGATGCGCAATCCGTGCTAAACACCGCAGTAGATCCAATATACGAACGTTTCTCAGGTGTCGGAGCAATTACAGCATCGGCGTTTCAGGCTACCGCTTATATGCATAAGTACAACGCTACCGAAGAAGATTTAGCCTATGTTAGCGTAAAAGATCACGAGAATGCTCTGAAAAATCCATATGCTCATATAAAAATGAGAGTAAGCATAGAAGATGTTTTGAAAAGTCCAGTTATATGCTCTCCGCTGAAGTTGCTCGAATGTTGTCCAAGAAGCGATGGCGCCGCTACTATTATTTTTGCAAGTGAAGAAGTTGCAAAAAAACTGAGAGATAATCCCGCATGGATTCTTGGAGAGACAACGATAAGCGACAGCTATTACTTGGGAGTTCGCCCAGACTTCAGCTTTTGGGATTCCCTAAGCATTGCGGGAAGAAGACTCTATAGAGCAGTTGGGATTGATAATTCAATGAAAGATTTTGATGTTGCAGAACTATATTCTGCTTTTACAATTCAAGAAGTCTTAGAACTTGAAGCCCTCGGGTTTGCAAAAGAGGGACAGGGCAAGGATTTTGCTAAGGAAGGGATAACAGCTGTTGATGGCGAAATGCCAACGAATCCATCGGGAGGAGTTCTCTGCACAAACCCCATAGGAGCAAGCGGGCTTGTAAGACTAATAGAGGCTTCGCTTCAAGTCATGAGAGAGGCGAGCAACCAAGTCGAAAATGCTGAAGTTGCACTGGCTCATGCTTGGGGAGGGACCTTGCAGTTCCATACTCTTGTGGTCGTTTCTTCAAAAAAGAGGTTGAGGTGAGAAAAGTGAGCGATGTTATGGAGTTTGAGGTCTGGTGGAAGATTCCATTTAGGCATTACGCCGGAATACATGCTACAAAATTTTTTGAAGGATTAAAAAATAAAAAGATTCTCGGAGTAAAATGCCCTAAGTGTGAGAGGGTCCTTGTTCCGCCAAGGGCATTTTGCGAGCGATGCTTTGTTGAGACAAACGAATGGGTCGAGGTTAAGGATGAGGGAGTTGTGGTGACACTGAGCGTAACTTACATGAAATTCACAGGTCTTCCTGATCCGCCATACGCAGTTGGGATTGTGAAGTTAGATGGCGCTGATACCGGGATTCTCTGTTACCTTGGTGGGATAGACTTAAGCGATTGGAAAAAAGTGCATGAAGTCTTCAAACCTGGAACCAGAGTCAAAGCAGTCTGGAAAGATATTCCTGAGGGCAAGATAACGGATATTCTCTACTTTAAGGTGGTGTGATGGAGGTTCTATATTTTGAGGAATTCGAAGTGGGAAGGGAATTCGAAACTGCTGGAAGAACGATTACAGAAGCGGACATAGTTAACTTTGCGGGTATTACTGGTGATTGGAATCAACTTCATACAGACGCTGAATTCGCAAAAAATACGATCTTTGGTCAGAGAATAGCACATGGAGCACTTGTATTTTCCATAATGACAGGACTACTTGTGAGACTTGGTTTCATCGAAAAAACGATCATCGCATTTTATGGAATCGACAAACTGCGTTTCACGAACCCAGTTTTCATAGGTGACACAATAAAGGCGGTTGCCAAGGTTACTGAGAAAGAGGATAGGAGAGCATACGGAGTCGTTACTATTGAGTCAAGAGTCGTTAAACAAACTGGCGATGTTGTGCTCAAGTGCGTTTTAAAGGTGGCGGTTAAAAAGAAGGGTGAGTAGGATGGAATTCGAGTTTACCGAGGAGCAAAAGATGATTGCAAACTCAGCGAAAGAGATCGCAGAGGACTTCCCGCCAGAGTATTGGAGAGAAAAGGATGCAAAAGGTGAGTTTGCGGAGGAGTTTTTCAAGGCAATTGCAAAGGCTGGATTTTTTGGAATCGTGATTCCAGAAGAATACGGTGGCTCCGGCTATGGAGTCACCGAGCTTTTGATTGCGATGGAAGAATTGGCTGCGAATGGCTGTGGAGCAGGAGGAGTTTGGTATTTCGTTCTAACAGAGGTTTTTGGAGCATTGCCCATAGTCAGATATGGGAGCGAAGCTCAGAAAGAGAAATACTTACCAAAGATAGCAAGAGGAGAGCTCGAGTTCTGTATGGCTCTCACTGAGCCAGATGCGGGAACGAACACGTTGGCTATAAAAACGAGAGCTGTAAAAGACGGCGATGAGTGGGTGATCAACGGGAACAAGATATGGATAAGCGGTGTAGATAGGGCTAAGGGGATGCTACTCGTAACGAGGACGACACCTTTGGGAAGTGCACCGAGGAAAAGCCTAGGTTTAACACTTTTCCTCGTCGATCTACCGAGCAAGGCGGTTAAGATAAATCCGATTCCGAAACACGGTATAAACTTTTCTAAGAGCTGTGAAGTCAGCATAAGTGCTCTAAGGGTTAAAGATGATGCAATCCTTGGCGAGAAGGATCTTGGATGGTATCTGTTGCTCGACGTCCTAAACCCCGAGAGAATGTCTGCAGCAGCTGGAGCAATTGGAGGAGCAACTCTTGCAATAAGAAAGGCAGTAGAATATTCGAAGCAGAGAAAAGTCTTTGCGGATCCGATTGGTAGCTACCAAGGACTTCAGTTCCCAATTGCAGAAGCTTTCTCTGGACTAAAGTGCGCAGAGTTGATGATGTTTAAAGCTGCGTGGCTTTACGACAACAAGTTCAAAAGCGAGGACGTGAAAGATCCCAAGAAGAGGTTTGAACTTGCACCGATTTTCAAAGAAATAGGAGATTGCTCGAATCTTTCAAAAGTTGTTGCGGTGGAGAACGCAATCAAAGCGGTTTACTGGGCTATGCAAGTCTTTGGTGGCTATGGCTATGCAAAGGAATACGATGTGGAGAGATGGTGGCGGGAAGTGAACTTGCTCAGACTTGCTCCTGTGACACAGCAGATGGCTCTGAACTACATCGCTGAGCACATCCTCGGGATGCCGAGAAGTTACAGAACAGGCTATGAGTGAAATCAAAAAAGTTGTAAAAGGGAAAGAGTTAGAAACAATGAAGAGAGAGAGCTTAAACGAGATGCTTTGGAGCACAGCAAAGGAGCATCCAGAAAAACCATGCGTGAGCTTTTACGATGATGGCAAACTGAAATCGATCAGCTATATAGACTTCTGGAACCTTGTAGAAAGAATTTCAAAAGGTCTAATCGAGCTCGGTTTTAAAAAAGGCGATAGGGTGGCGATTTTGAGTTCTACGAGATACGAGTGGGAGCTTTTTGACTTCGCAGTAATGTGCACTGGAGCCATAGTTGTGCCGATCCATACTACTCTTAGCGGGGACATCGTTCGTTATATATTGAAAGACTCGGGATCGAAGCTAATAGTGGTTGAAAACAAGGAGCTTCGGGAAAAAATTGGGGATTACGAGATAGAAAAGATAGAGATCGAAGATAAAAGCTCAGTTGAAGAGTTGATGAAACTGGGGGAAGAAAGCGAAGTGGACTTCGAGAAGTTATGGAAATCTGTGAAACCCGAAGACATTTCGAGCATCGTTTACACCTCAGGAACAACAGGGGAGCCTAAAGGAGCAATTCTCACCCATTGGAACTGGAGATTTAACGCGATGTCTGTTATGTCGATAATACCCTTTTACCCAGGTGAGCCCTATATCTGCTATCTACCGCTTAGCCATGTTTTTCAAAGGCTGGTTTTTTATGCGGGAATTAGCAGGGGAGCAAATGCCGTCTTTACCCCTCCTGCAAGATTTTTAGATACACTGAGATCTGTCAAGCCAGTTGCCTTCGTTACCGTGCCCAGAATCCTCGAAAGAGTTAACAAGGGACTTTTGGAGAACGTTGAAAAGCAGAGTGAACTGAAGAAGAGGATCTTTTACTGGTCGAGAAAAGTTGCAATAGAGTGTGGTGAGAAAATAAGCAAAGGCGAAAGATTTGGACTTGGACTGAGGATAAGAAGATTTTTCGCGGACAAGCTCGTTTATAGCAAAATAAGAAATGCTCTTGGATTGCAAAACATTCGCTTCATTTGCTCTGCAGCCGCTGAACTGCGAAAAGATCTTGCTTACATGTTTAACGGTATGGGCATTCCTGTGATAGAAGGCTATGGGATGACAGAAACCGCAGCTCCAACGAATCTGAATCCATTGAAAAGGTTTAAACCCGGCACTGTTGGTCCACCGATACCTGGAATAATGGAAGCGATTGCAGAAGATGGGGAAATCCTTGTAAAAGGAGATAACGTCATGCTTGGCTATTGGAACAAACCAGACGAAACTGCAAGGTGCTTCACAGAAGACGGTTGGTTCAAAACAGGCGACCTTGGCGATTTTGATAAGGATGGCTACCTGATCTTCCTTGGTAGAAAGAAACACATCATCGCGCTCGACACAGGTAAAAAGGTTTCGCCTTCACGCATAGAGGAACTGTTGCTCCAAAGCCCCTACGTAAACGACGCCTTACTGGTTGGTGACGGGAGACCATACATCGTAGCACTTATTGTTCCTAATTTTGCACTTCTTCTCGATTTGATCGAAAAAATGGGAATTGGTTACGATAAGAGCAAGATCGTGGTTTCGAAGAGCGTCTCTGGAGACATGGAGATAAATGAGATTCCCAAGGACATTTTAGATCATCCAAAGGTCGTGGAGTTCTATTCGAAGGTCGTCGAAGAGTTGAACCAGAAACTATCGGAGGAGGAGAAGATTAGAAAGTTCAAACTGCTCAACAGGACGTTTACTATAGAGAGAAACGAGTTGACGCCCACGCTAAAGAAGAGAACGCACGTTATCGTTGATCGCTACAAAGATCTAATCGATTCTCTTTATTCACGATAGGTCTCCGAAAATTTTTTATTTGATTTTAAACATTTGTTTTAATGGTTAAGCGGAGAATACAGACCACGATCAGCGATGAAGCCTACAAAATAATCGAAAGGCACAAGGAGAAGTATAGTGGCATGAATGCAGTTATCGAAGAAGCTTTAAGGCTTTTAGATAGAAAAGAAGATATTTTAAGCGAAGACGATCTTTTGCTCTTGAAGCTCATACGCGACCTAGACTTTACAGGTTGCGGAAGAACGCAGTATCTCTATTTAATCCTAGGGGATATAGACAAGGCTGTCAAGGAAAGTTTAATGGAAACAGCGGTCGAGTGGTTTTTGAAGAAACCTTTCGTGGAAATAAGTCTTGAAGAGTTTCTTGAGACTGTGAAAAGAGGTTGGACGATTTTAAATAGGGCAGATTACATAGAGATCACAAGAGAAAAGGACTCGATAGTGTTTTTCTGTGAGCACACGATGCGAAGAAAAGAAGTGAGTGAATTTCTCGCGAACCATATCCTCTGGATATACGAGAAATACTATCGTAGCAAATGGGATTTTTCTCTGAGCGTAACAACTAACAGCTTCACAATCAAGTTCACAACAAAGCGTTGAGTATTCGTGCTCAAGCTCCGAGGTTAAATTTTAATATTTGCTCATTCTATTTATTTTCGGTGGTGAAATGGTAACGAGGTATGAGGGCATACCATTTGTTGCTCGGTTCCAATGGAGCGTTGGGGAGCTTTTTGACGAATTTCTCAGTGGTCTAAGGAATGCAAAGCTCATGGCTTCGAAATGCGGTTGTGGTTACACCGTATTGCCCCCGAGGATAAGATGCCCAAAGTGCCATGCAAAGATTGGTAAGGAGAACTTGATTGAGCTCAGCGGAAAAGGAATAGTAGAGACTTACACAAAAGTTTTCTTCAAGTTCGATGGTAGCGGAAACGAAATCTGGCTTGATAAACCAGAGATATTAGCCATGGTCAGATTTGAAGGTGCGAATTCTGTTCTCGTCTTTCCTTACTTGGATGCCGAAATCTCTGAAGGACTTGAAGTGGAAATCGTATGGAGAGAGGAGAGGAGCGGTAGCGTTTCAGACATCTTGGGCGTTAGGAAGGTGAGAAGATGAGGGTTGCACTCGTAGGCTACTCGAGTTTACCCATGTCAAAAGACATGGAAATGACAAGAGAAGAGAGTGTATTTCTCTCCACAAAAATGGCTTTGAAGAGTTGCAATCTCACGAGAAGTGAGATAGACACAGTTGTTAGTGCATCTTCGGATTTCTTCGACGGTAGAACAATATCGAGCTGTATGCTAATCGGCGCTTTGGGGGCGTATCTAAAGGACGAGAGCAAGAGCGAAGAAGATGGATTGATGGCAGTTATCTACGCAATGCAGAGAATTCTCTCAGGAACCCATCAAATCGCTCTCGTTACAGCCCATACCCACAGCTCCATCTTTAATCCGCACCAAATCAGCCGTTACATGCTTGAGCCCCTCTGTGATAGACAAAACGAACTTCTCAACGACATCGTTCTTTCAGCGTTGCAGGCAAGAGCGTATATGCGCAAGTATGATGTGATCGAGGAAGACATCGCATACGTTGCATACAAGAATCTAAGAAATGCATCTAAAAATCCCGTTTCAGTTGTGAGAACACCAGATATTAGCATTGAAGAAATCTTAGCCTCGAAGGTATACGCAGAACCCATCAGGGAGCTTATGATCGCCCCTAATTGTGACGGTGTCGCCTCCGTGGTCTTGGCATCGGAAAAAGTTGCATATGAGATAACAGACAACCCAATTTGGATCGAAGGTTTCGGTGTTTCTGTCGGCAACTACTTTAGAGACTGCGATTTGTCCAAGCTGGAATCTCTGCAAAGAGCTGCGAAGAGAGCTTACGAAATGGCTGAAATTTCTGATCCATACAACGACATCGACTTCGCCGAAGTTACGGAGAGATTTTCTCATCAGGAGTTGATGATATATGAGGCGATCGGGATTGCGAGGGAAGGAAAAGGAAGGAGTTTGCTGGATAACGGTGTCACTTGGAGTGATGGGGATTTCCCAGTGAACACAAGCGGTGGTGCGTTAGGCGGAGATGCGATGTGCGCAACTGGACTTTATCGACTCGTTGAAGCTGTTAAGCAGATAAGGGGAGAAGCTGAAAATCAGATTTCTGGAGTTAAAAGAGCCTTAGTGCACTCGCAGTGGGGTCTTGTTGCTCAGAAAAATGCCATTCTTATAGTAGGTGGTGAAGTATGAGGAGGGTTGCAATAATTGGTTGTGGACAAACGAAGCATGGAAGGAGAACCGATGTCAATCAAGCTGAAATGGTCAGTGAAGCGGTTTGGAATGCAATCGATGACGCTGGAATTGGGATCGACGATATCGAAGCTTTTGCAGTCGGAAACATGCAAGGATTTGGTGGAATAGCGCATCCGGATCTGATATTTTCTGAATACATCGGAGCGGTTGGCAAACCAATGCAAAGGGTTGCGACTGGTGGAACAGTTGGAGGTGCTGTGGCGCATCTTGGATACTACATGGTTGCTTCGGGTATGTATGACGTCGTTCTTGCAACCGCTTGGGAGAAGCACAGCGATAGCGCTGAACCCGGTGCAACGACTGGTTTGCTACACGTTGCGTTCGCAAATTTGAGCTACATGTTTAAGCTCGGAATGGACATGCGTTCTTTTGCGATCATGGGATTAGCGGGGGCTGCTGCGGGAATTTCTGCTTATCAAGCTGCGCAGTATTTGTTCCGCTCCGGTTGTAAAATAGACCATTATGACATGGTTGCCGCAAAGGCAAGAAGGAATGCTGCAAAGAACAAATACGCTCACTTGCGTTGGCCCAATTGCAAACCAGAAGATATTGCAAAAACTGAAATGCTAATTTGGCCAATGAGATTTGGTCACATATGTCCAGCGAGCGACGGTGCGTCGGCAGTGATCTTTGCAAGTGAAGATGTTGTTAAAAAACTTGGAATAAAAGAGGTTGCATGGATATTAAGCGTTGCAGCTTTTGCAGATGAGGAGAACGACCAAGGGGAATCTTATCAGGGCACGGGTGTTCTTGATTACAGCGAGCAAATTGGTTGTGTTTTATCAGCAAAGAAGGCATACGAAAGGGCAGGAATAGAAAATCCAAGAAAAGAAGTAGACATGGCTGAAATCTACTCTGCATTTCCCCATCAAGAGCTGATGTTTAGTGAAAGGCTTGGGTTCTTTGATGAAGGCACCGCCTGGAAAGCTCTCGAAGAAGGCGTGACTGAAATAGATGGTGACTTCCCAATTACGCCTTCTGGAGGTGTTCTCGCGACGAATGCAATTGGTAGCTCAGGGTTGCAGAGAGTCTTAGAATGCGCTTTGCAAATAATGAACAAAGCTGAGGAGCATCAAGTGCCAAAAGACGTTCGAATCGCAGTTGCCCATGCATGGGGCGGGCAGACGCAGTTCAACACGGTAACGGTTCTTTCAGATAAACCGAAGAGGTGGTGAAAGTGATCAAGGAAAAATTTAAGGAGACGTCAAGAGTCTTTGGAGATTGGAACGTCGGAGCTTACAAATGGAAAGCTCCGAAAGGATATTTAGACGAATATGTCGCAATGCTGGGGAGGAAAAAGATACTTGGATCTCTTTGCAAGGGATGTGGAAGAGTTTACGTTCCGCCAAGAGAGTTCTGCGGTCGTTGCTTTGAAAAAATTGAAGAAAAGGTGATCGTAAGCAACTATGGAAGGTTGCTTGCTTTTCTCGTCTCTCCACCTCTGCAAAAAGGAAAGATAATGATAGCTGGGATGGACGTTGTTGCAATGGGAATCTTAAAAGAAGGTGAAACGATAATCCTTGGTATAGTGCAGTTCGAGGGCTCATCTTCGAAAATGGTTATACCAGTTCTAAATACAAAGCCTGAGAACCTCCGTGTGGGAATGAGGGTAAAGGCGGTTTTTGCTGAAGAAACGAAGGGTCAGCTCTCGGATCTACTTGGGGTTGAGCCTGCAGATTAAATTTATTTTTATATTAAAATTTTTAAATTAAAAGCACATTTGCTTATAATTGCTGATAAAATACATTATAATGCTCAAACAATATACTTTCATGAAGCTGAGGTATGAGTTGCTGATTAAAAAGGCACTCTATTTTCCACTCTACAGCTACCCAGAGAAGGAGATAGTGTGGAGAGACGGAAAATACAGCTACAGAGTGTTCTACGATAGGTTACAGCGGTTTGCAAGTGGTTTGGAAGGCTTGGGGATCAAGGATGCAAAGATAGCCTTCTTTGACTGGAATACACATCATTACCTCGAGGGCATGTTCGCAATTCCCATGATGGGCTCAATTTTGCACTTTGTAAACATCCGCCTCTCTCCGCAGGAGATCGTATACACTGCTAACTACGTAAAAGACGATTATGTAATCTTTGGCAAAGACTTTCTCCCGCTGTTGGAGAGGATTGCTCCGCATATTCCAAGTGTGAAGGGCTGGATAGCGACTGAAGAAGTTGAAACTTTGCTTAAGCCACTCTACTACTACGAGGACATAGTCAAAAGCGGATCCAAATACGAATTCCCAGAATTCGATGAGAACAAAACTGCATGTGTGTATTTCACATCTGGCACCACTGGATTACCAAAAGCGGTTCACTTCTCGCATCGTGGGATCATCTTGCAGTGTATAATCAACGGTCTCTCACTCTCGATAAATCACTCTCCTACAAGACTTTCAAGCGATGACGTTGTCATGCACATCCCCCCGTTCTTCCACGGTATGGGTTGGACTTTCCCATATCTGGCGACTATGTTTGGAATGAAACAAGTTCTACCCGGGCGATATGAGCCGAAGACGATGCTCGAGCTGATAAAGAGGGAGGAGGTAACTTTCGCTGCTGGTGTGCCCGTGTTTTTGAGGATGCTGATAGACTCGCCAGAAAGCAGGGACTACGCTGAGGTTCTGAGGGGTCTAAAATTTGTTTGCGATGGAGAACATCCGCCAAGGGTTCTGTTTGAGAGAGCGAAGCAGTTTGGAATTGAGATGATCGAGGCTTTCGGAATGTCTGAAGGAGTTGGCTTCACATTCGCTGTTCTAAAAGACCACATGCTCGAATGGAGCTGGGAAAAACAACTCGAGTTCTTGAACAAAGCAGGCTTGCCAGCGCCACTCGTTGAAGTGAGAATATTGGACTTCGAGGGCAAAGAAGTGCCAAGAGACGGGAAAACGATGGGAGAAATACTGATCCGAAGCCCCGGTCTAACTGAAGGATATTGGATGAACCCCGAGAAAACAAAGGAGTCATGGACTGAAGATGGTTGGTTCAAAACGGGTGATCTCGGAGTCTGGGATGAGGAAGGATACATAATGATCCTTGATAGAGCTAAAGACGTGATAAAGAGCGGTGGCGAATGGATAAGCTCTGTAAGACTTGAGGGGCTAATACTTACGCACCCTGCAGTGAACGAGTGCGCAGTTATTGCGGCGAGAAGCGAGAGGTGGGGTGAACGTCCAGTTGCGGTAGTAACGCTAAAACCAGGTAAAACAGCAAGTGAAGAGGAGATAAAAAGCTTTCTTGTTGAGAAATACGTTGAAACAGGAACGATTCCGAAGTGGTGGATTCCTGATAGGATATTCGTCGTGAACGAGATCCCGAAGACGAGCGTAGGGAAGATAAACAAGAGGAGCATAAGAGAGGTATACAAAGACTTGGTTTTACAATGATCATTTTTAATATTTTTGCCTAAGATCAGAGGAAGATGAATCAAAAATTAAGGGGATTAAAATCACTTTCCCGTCCAAGAGGGACGTCTTCTTTGCACAAAAGCCCTCATCCCCTCTGCAAAGTCCTCTGTTGGAATTAGCTCGGTAATCTCGTGTAATCCCTTTTCGACGACGAATTTGAAAACGTCTCTATAAGCCCTTGCAGTCTCCTTTATTGCCTTCGCAGAAAGTGGGGCGAGCCTTGTTATCTTGTTGACGAACTCGACTCCAGTTATCTCAAGCTGGTCTTTTGAAACGACTAAATCGACGATTCCAAGTGTCTTGGCTTCTTCTGCATCCATCTGATCCCCCGTGAGACAGTATCTCATCATCCTTCTTCCAATCACCGCAACACCGAGAGATGAAGCTATCGGCGGAATCGCCCCTATGAGACCTTCTGGCACTGAAAAAGTTGCCTCTTCACTTGCTATCACGATGTCGAAGGCTAAGTTGAGCTCCAATCCACCACCAAAGGCTATTCCGTTTACAAGGGAAATTATCGGTTTCTTGTAGTTTGCAATCGTATTCAACAATGGCATTGCGACGTCTACAAAGAAATTTTTTCCATCCAAAAAGCTCTTCCAAGAGCCCATGACCGCGATGTCGTCTCCAGCGCAGAAAGCTCTCCCTTTCCCAGTTATAACCACTGCCCTCACATCTGGGTCTTTCTCAGCCTGTATGAAAGCTTCGTTCAATCCTCTCCACATCTCTTCGTTGAGAGCATTCAGCTTTTCTGGACGGTTCATCGTGATCATCGCATAATTGTCTCTTTTCTCATAGATCACAGGGCCAAATTCTCTCTTCTCGTATTTCCACTTGTAGAATCCCTCACCGGTTTTCTTTCCAAGCTTTCCTTCAGAGACCATACTCAAGAGCAAAGGATCGACGTTTTTACCTTCGAGGATCTTCACCACGTTGTCTATGCCAAAATCATCTGCCATCTCGAGCAATCCCTTTGGATAAGCCATCCCAAAGACCATTGCCTTGTCTATGCCCTCTTTGCTTGCAACACCATTTCTGAGAAGCCAAGCTGCCTCGTTTATTCCGGAAGCCAACAGCTTTATAGGGTTTAGTTTATAGGCAGACCTCGGGGATATCTTTACCCTGCTGTAGAATCCTTCGTATTCGTAAAAGCCTTTCCCTGTTTTCATTCCCAATCTTTTCTCTTCAACCATCTTTTTTAGGATCTCCGGGACTTCTAAATCCATCCCCCTTTTCTTGAGCTCGTTTATGACGTTGTATAGGACATCAACCCCACTGAAATCTGCGACTTCAAAGATCCCCATTGGCATTCCGATCCTATACCTTACGACGGCATCGATCTCTTCCGCTTTGTGCTCTTCCAATAACCTTAGAGCTTCGCCGAAAACCCTGGCGTTTATCCTGTTCACAACAAATCCCGGTACGTCTTTTTCAACAACGATGTAGTCCATCCCTATCGATTTTGCGAATTCAACTGTCTTTTTCAGTGTTTCTTCGCTTGTTTTTTCACCTTTTACAATTTCCACGAATTTTATTATAACTGGTGGATTGAAAAAGTGAAGACCAACGACTTTATCCGCCCTATTTGTGGCAGACGCTATATCGGAGATCGGAATCGTTGACGTGTTCGTCGAGAGTATGACTTCTGGTCTGCAATTCTCATCAATCGTTTTGAAAACCTCCTTTTTAACCTCGGTTCTCTCAACAACGGCTTCGATTACAAAGTCTGCATTTTTTGACGCATCGACTAAATCTGTGGTTATTCTTATTCTTTGCAGGATATCTATTGCACTCCTCACTTCTCTTTTTTCTTCAAGCTTTTTAAGGCTCCAACCGATCTTCATCTTAGCAGATTCAAGCAGTTCTTCTGACACATCGACTAAATCCACGTTGTAGCCAGCGGTTGCGCAGACCGTTGCGATTCCGTGCCCCATCGTTCCCGCACCAACGACTAATACCCTCATTTTATATCACCCAACTTGCTCTCTTTCTCCCCTCTTTATCTTTTCTATTTCTCTTTCTCTTAGAACCCTTCTCAAGAGTTTGCCCGAAGGTGTTCTCGGCAATGAGTCAACGAATTCGACTTCCCTTATCCTCTTATACCCCGAAATCCTCTCTTTGACCCACTCTAAGATTTCTTTTTCGCTCACTTTCTTTGAGTATTCCGGTTTTAGAACGATGAACGCCTTCGGTATCTCTCCCGCTTCGGGATCGGGTTTGCCTATAACTGCAACGTCTTGGACAGCTTCGTGCCTCATGATGAGGGCTTCAAGCTCGAAGGGTGCTATGGTGTAGCCTTTGTACTTTATTACCTCCTTGATTCTGTCCTGAAATATCAGAAATCCCTCCTCGTCTATGTAGCCTATATCGCCTGTTCTAAAGAACTTTTTACCCGTCTTTTGGTCAATCCACCAAGCTTTGGCATCTTCTTCAGGTCTCTTCCAGTAACCCTTGAAAATGTTCGGTCCAGAAATCACGATTTCTCCGCTCTTGTTGATGTCTTCGATCTCCCTCCCAGTTTCGATGTCCACTATTTTTAACTCTACGTCTGGTAAAGGAATCCCTTGTCTCTCTGTCCTGTCAAGCCTTATTGGTGGATTGCTTGTGCACATTGGGCTTGCTTCAGTCATCCCCCAAACTTGGTTGTGGAGCAAATTGGGATTGTTGCACTTCTCTGCGGCAACTTTCTTCATTCTATCTATCAGCGCTCTAGCCACAGGCCAAGCTCCAGTGGCGAAGCACTTGAGAAATCTCCAATCGTATCTCCTCGTTTCTTCGCCTTCAAGATAACTTATCAGCAACGCATATGCAGGTGGCACAGCCCAAGAAATCGTTGCCTGATAATTCTCTATGTTCTCTGCAAGCAATTGTGGATTGAACATGCCCATTATTATGTATGTCCCACCCACACCAAGCAAGATGTTGAAGAAGCCAAACTCCGCCATGTGGAACATGGGCATACTCCCAACGTGGGTATCCATGTGGCTAATCCCAAAAGCGGTGGCTAATTGAATGGCGTTTGAAACCAAGTTGTAATGTGTGAGCATCACACCCTTTGGTGGTCCAGTGGTTCCACCAGTGTAGCAGATGGTCGCTATGTCATTCAAGGGATCTATGTCGATCGCCACGGGTTTTGCTTCTCCTTCCTCAACAAGCTTACCAAGTCTATAAGCACTCTCAACATCTCCGCCCACAACGATGACTTTTTCAACTTGCACTTTGTCTTTAACGTTCTGGAAAACCTGGTAGAAATTGCTGTGAATCACGAGAGTTGAAACTTCTGCGTCGTTCAGAACGAACTCGAGCTCATACTCCCTATACATCCAGTTGATTGGAACTTGGATCGCTCCAAGCTTCCAATTGGCATAGGTGACCACAACGTAATCGGGTGAGTTTGGAAGCATCACTCCGACTTTGCTACCTTCTGAAATCCCAAGCAGGTGAAAAGAATTTGCGAGTCTGTTCGTCAATTCACCCAGCATTTTGAAGGTAATGATGTCGGGCAAGTCATAGGGAAACCTTGGTTCAGCGTAGATGATGGCGATTTTATCACCATACTTCTTGACCGCGTTCTCCAAATATTCCCCGAGGGAGATCTTGGGGTAGTAAAGCGAGGGGAAGCCGATTCTATAGGAGAGCCTACTAATGTCTACCATATCGCATCCCACAGTTTTTTCATCTTCCTAATCTCCTACTTGGAGTAGTAATCCCTATAGATTTCCCTCAGAGCTCTCTTGCTAAACTTTCCAACGCTTGTCTTTGGTATTTCTTCGACAAAGAGGATCTCGTCTGGTATCTGCCACTTCGCGAATCTCTTCATAAGATGTTCCTTGATCTCCTCTTTTGTTATCTTCTCTCTGTATTCAGGCTTTGGCACCACAATCGCAAGCGGTCTCTCCTGCCATTTGGGATGGGGGACTCCAATGACGCAAGCTTCGAAAACCTTAGGATGCGCCATTATGTAGTTCTCGAGGTCAACGCTACTTATCCATTCTCCACCGCTTTTTATCAAGTCTTTGAATCGATCCACTATTTTTATATATCCATTTGGATCTATTGTCGCTGCATCTCCGCTTCTCCACCACTTTCCAGTTTTATCTTCTATGAACGACTCAAACGTTCTCGGATCCCTGTAGTATTCCTCAATTACCCACGGACCACGGATGCAAAGCTCTCCAACTGTTTTTCCATCCCAAGGGAGCTCTTTTCCATTTTCATCCACGAGCTTTACTTCAACGCCAAAAACCGGAACTCCTTGTTTTCTCCTAATTTCCCACTTTTCTTCCTCTCCAAGTTCCTCAAGCTCTGGTTTTAGGAAATTGTAGCAAACGAGTGGACTCGTCTCTGTTGCGCCGTAAGCGTGGATTATTTCGATTCCAAACTCCTTCAATCCCTTTATCATCGCCAACGGCGGTTCAGTAGCCCCACTAAAGGCTCTCATGTTGAACTTGGGTTTTGGATCCATCCTCTGAAGGTAGTTTAGAAGTGGTATGAAGATCGCTGGAGCTCCACCGGTAACGGTAACGTTTTCTTTCAACATCAGATCAACTATTGGCTTTAAATCGTCGAGCATGAATCTACCCGGAAAGACGAGCTTCGCACCCGCAATCGTCGCTGCGAAAAATCCGCCCCAGCCCTGAGCGTGGAACATGGGAACGATTTGTAAATAAACGTCCCTACTACTTACGTTTTGGGCAGTTAAGATCGCTAGGGTGTGTAAGTAAATCGCTCTATGGGAGTAGTAAACGCCCTTTGGTTTACCGGTGGTTCCTGAAGTGTAACAAGCGAGGCATGCGGATCTTTCATCGATCACTGGGAACTCGTATCTCTCGTCTTGCTCTTTGAGCAAATCTTCATAGTTGAACGTCTCGAAGAAAGTCTCAGGTGGCTTTCCATCGCTCATCACAACAAACTTCGCCTTTACAGCATCTAAAAGCGGTATGGCGAGCGGAAGTAGGGATTCATCGATGAAGATTATCTTCGCTCCGCTGTGCTTCGCTACGTAAGCCATTTCCTCAGGATGAAGCCGTAGATTCATCTCAAGCAAAACCGCACCGATTCCCGGAATTGCAAAGTAGAGCTCGTAGAATCTATGCGTGTTCCAGCTCAAAACTCCTATTCTATCCCCAACTCTCAAACCCAAACTTTCAAGAGCGTTTGCAAGCTTTGAAACCCTTTTAAAAGCTTCAGCGTAGTTGTATCTGAACATCGTCCCATCTAAACGCCTTGAGGCTATCTCTCTGCTCGAAAAGAACTTTGCAGCGTGCCTCAGCATTTCTATTAAGTTGAGCTGGTAGTCGTCCATCATAGTCGAGGGAAAACCTCTTACTATCATCTCTCTCACCGAAAAATCGTTGTAATTTTAATTTATAAATTTTCTGTTGTGCTCGAAGTAGATGGGAGTTTTCCTCGGAACTCTTTCTCCCGGGGCAAATTTCAACCGATTTAGCGCCAAACTTTAAAGGTGTAGGAGCCGATGAACATCCCAAAAAGAAGCCCTATGGCATGAGCTAGGATGTTTACTAAAATGGATCCAACGACAAAATTGCTTGGGAAAAGAAAGTAAACAAATCCAAAGTATACGAGCATTGTTAAAGCGAGGAATACTACTCTTAGCTTCTCCTCTCTAGTTTCTGAAAAGCCATCTTTTGCAACAAGACCAAGGATAACTGTGGCTACGATGAACATGGCTAAGGGGATGTAGGTCGACAAATTTTGATGAAAGTCAGCGTATTGAAAAGCGATTAGCGATGCGGTTAGTAAATATAGAGATAACCAGAGCCAGCATCTTTTATTTGGGTTTAAAGGTCCAAGGCATACAACAGACGCTGGAAGAAGAAGTCCTACTAAGGCGGAAACAAATGCTGAAAGCCCGCAAGATTGCGTGGAGGCAAAGTAGCGCATTAAAAAAAGAAAAAGAATTAGATTGCTAATCAGAGGTAATAGTATGAGCATCGAGATTAAACTGCAGAATAGTTCTTTTTCCTTTCTACAACACCAGCAAATTGCGTAAAGGAGTGCTCCAACTACGTTGAAACCGAGTATGTTCCCCAGAAGATGCGTTTCGTTGCCATGGACGAAGTTGGATGTGTAGTATTTTGCTATGGAAGCCAGATCAAGATTTTGGTAACTTGCAGACAACAAAGGCTTGAGTTCGGGTATGAAGAAGATCGAAACGCAGGCGACGTTTACGATAAGGAAGTAAAGAAGTATGAGACGTGCAAAGTTCACAGATCTTGTGCATCTCTGAAATATAAGTTTTCTTCCACTGAGTGGAGTCTTCGATATGAAAGCGGAGAAAGGAATTTTGTAAGAAGGTTTGTAGCGTCTTCGGGACGACCGATAGAGGACTCCTTTGCGAAATGTGAAAAATGCGCGTTGGTCAAAAAACAACCAATTGCGGTTTGCGAGACATCTGGCGCACTTGTCTGTGAAAAACACGCAGTAAATGATAATACTTGGGTTATTTGGTAAGTGAATAAGGTTGGATTCAGGTCTAAGAATTTTTCACGAAGCAACGGTCGATTTGAAGATCTGATAGAAAGAAACGGCGGTCAACATTTGGAAGGCGAAACCTATGGCTATGGATAGCATCGCAATCCCACCAAAGCTCAAAGTAGCGATTCCCAAGGCTATGGGCAAGTTTTTCATACCCGAGGAGTATGTGATTGCAATTTTTTCTCTCTGCAAAATCGCGTGCTTATATACGCAACTGAGAACATGGGGGAATAGAATACAAGTAGAAACGAGCAAGGGTGCAAGTATCTGTAAATTCTTCACGATTACAGGGACAGTTGTATTTATAGCCATAAACATCAGGAGCATCGCAATCGTTGCTGAGATAGCCGGCATTGCTGGAACGTAATTCTTTATATCTCTTTCTTTCTGCAATTTCCCTCAACGCAATTCCGCCGAGTAGAGGCGAGAGAACTGTGTATATGAAGGTTTTGAACATCTCAATGGAATCGATCGTTACAAAAAGTCCTGCGAAAGCGAGCATGAGAAATGGTATTAGAAAAGGTGCTGAGATCATCGTAGCCACTTCGATTACGGAGACAATCGAAACGTCGCCTTCGAGTAATCCAGTCCAAACGAGCGCCATGCCGGCGCATGGGACAACGCTAACCAAAATCAAGCCAACAGCGACGTCTGGATAATTTGAAAGGAGCAATAAAGCGATGATCCAGCAGATAGGTGGTGAGAAGAGGAAGTTCAGCAGCATCCCCAAAGATGTCATCTCCAATCCTTAACAGCCATTCCGAGTCTTTGGAACGTTATCGTGAACCCCTAACTGTTCATTCTTCCATGATCGCTTTTATTATCAGTTCCTTAGCCTTCTCTACGTCTTCTTGCGAAATGTGTTTCTCAACACCCAAACCTTTTCCAATGTCGGTGTGCAGAGCCACTTTTTTATTCCAATGTCTCGAACAAGCACGATGCTTTTCGTTATTTTGAAGTCAGCATTTTCTACGGTTTTCTTAGCACGCTCGAAGGGATGGCTGTTCACGGTTATTATTTTCTTCGCAACTTTTGTTTTTCCAAACGCCGGCTTTACACCCAAGGGCACTGCAGCCAAACAGCCAATCGCCACTTTTTCCAACCCGAGCTCCTTAACAACTTCTAAGCAAGCCAAGACGCTTGTTATACCTGTGTTTGAAAAACCACCAAAACACGAGAATATCACGTTTTCGTGTGTTTGCATCCCTTCTCGCCATTCTCCTTCTGCCATTTTCTCACCTACATAGCTTTTTTAACGCTCTTTATAAGCTTCGTTATTTTTACGACTTCTTTATCGATTAGTAGTTTATTTTTTAAACTAAAAAAGCAAAAAAGGAAAGTCTATCGGCTATCAAAAAGCAAGTCTTTTGCAAGCAACGCTGAACCTTTTGCAACAGCATAGTCGTCTTTTATCACCTTGAACTCTGGTTTAAAAACATCTGGAATAAGCTTAGAAATCTCCTCGGAGAGCACATTCTCTTTTAACCTTCCACCAATTCTACCACCGAAGGTGACAATTTCAGGATTCAAAAGCATTATCGCCGTAGAAACTGCGACGCAAAAAAGCTTAAAACCCTTTGTTTCATATATGGAGTCGTTTTCGAGCATTTCTTTTATGTTTTTGATCGCCCAACCGCCGAAGTAGCACTCCAAATGCCCATAGCCACCGCACTTACACTTCTTTCTTCCCCCAACGTAAGAATGTCCAAGTTCTCCAGCCAATCCATCGCCACGGTAGATCTTGCCATCGATAACGATTCCGGTGCCAATTCCTGTGCCAACTGTGAGAGATAAGACGTTCTTTTTCCCAGTGACCTTTGCGGAATAATAGGCAAAGCAGTTCGCATCGTTATCTACGATCTTGGGCTTTTTTGTTTCGACGTTCGGGATTCTCTCGAGATTCGGAGCTTTAACGAATTTTCCTTTTTTGAGCCAAACTGCAATTCCAACGCCAACTGCGTCGTATTCGAGGTCTATTTTGTTCAAATCGAAATCTTTTGTCTTGAAGCTTCCAAAAACTTCGAAGTTTCCATTCTCCAACAGAACAACATCTGTGTTCGTCCCACCTACGTCGACGCCGAGGATCATGTTGGAAGTCTTTTCCGAACTTAAAAACTAATTGGCATAAAACTACCTATTTTTTTAATACTAAGTAACACCAAAAGAAAGGTTTATCAATAGAGAGTCATCAAAGGCGTTATGCACATCCCAGATGGATACTTGGATTTGACGATTGCAACAACGTTTTTCGTATTGACCATCGCAGTTCTAGGATACTCTTTGCTGAGGTTGAAAAAAGAGAAATTAACAGCTCTTTTCGGAATCGTTTCTGCTGCGATTTTCGCTGCGCAGATGCTCAACTGGCCAATTCCCGGCGGAACTTCAGCCCACTTCGTAGGGGGTAGCTTAGCGGGAATACTTCTTGGTCCATTCGCGGGTTGCGTTTCCATGGCAATAGTTGTTACGATCCAAACTCTTGTTTTCAACGACGGGGGAATAACAGCGTGGGGTGCAAACGTTTGGAACATGGCTATAGTTAACGTATTCGTTGGTTATTATGTTTACAAAGCTCTACAGAAGTTCAAAAAGACGTTCGCATCATTCTTAGCGGGTTGGATTGGGGTAACGATTGCAGCGATCTTCGTTGGTATCGAAGTTGGACTATCTACAAGCTTTGCCTACGGCTTAGGCGTTACGGTTCCAGTTATGGGTATTTGGCATGCGATTCTTGGAATCGTTGAGGGAATAATAACCGCGGGAGTCGTTGGTTACATCGCAACTCGTCGCGCTGATCTGCTGGAGAAAAAAGAAGTAGGGAAGATCTCATATGCTGTAATAGGTCTGATGATATTGCTTTCGCCAATCTTTGCCTATCTCGCAGAAAAAGTCGACTACTCTGAACCGCTGGAGAACGCAGCAGAAATCCTTGGACTCGAAGAGATAACGATAAACTCGGGAATATTTCCAGACTACACGATTCCCGGACTCGATCCATACATCGGGACGCTTTTGAGTGGTGCGATTGGTGTCTTAATCGTTTTTCTGCTTTCTTTCATAGTGAAGTATGCACGTTCTTCTCGAAAGAACGCTTAAAAACGCGTCATCGTATTTCCAAAATTTTTTTGTTCACGAATATAAATCAGGAGGAGTTATATACGAAGTTGACGCACGAATAAAGTTCATCTCGACGATAATTTTTGTTTTGCTCGCCGTCTCGACTTTTGAACCGATCAAGCTATTTTTTTTACTTTTTTCTCTACTTGTAATTATAAAAATACTTGGTCTAAGTCTTAAAAGACTTTTGCAGAGGGTTTGGTTGTTTACGATTTTTTCTCTAATCGTCGTCTCGCCTTTCCTACTTTTTGATCCGAAGTATCCTCTTCTCTTCAGCCTTCGTGTTCTCATATCTCTGATCGCAGTCCAAATGCTTGTGATGAGCACGAACTTTTACGAGCTTTGCTCTGCGCTTCGATCTTTTCGAGTTCCAGAAACCTTCGTTCATGCGCTTTGGATAGCTTATCGCTACGTGATACTCTTGTTCCAAGATATAGTCAACATACTGCTTGCGAGGGAGAGCAGGAGGGTTGCGAGAACGAGCCACAGAGAAATCTGGAGAAAGGGAGGAGAAGCGGTTGCCCTCTTCTTTCTTCGAAGTATTGAAAGATCGGAAAGACTACAGCTTGCCATAGTTTCCCGGGGAGAAAAGATAGTCACCCAAAAGACAAAGTTCGGAAGTCTTGAAATCTCTTATATAGCGATCACAGCATTCATACTTCTGTGGTGGATTTCGCTGTAGTTGCAAGGGGCGTAAGCTATCGCTACCCCGACGGAAGCATAGGTGTCGAGAACGCCGATTTGATCATATCGAGGGGAGAAAGAGTTGCGATAGTTGGAGAGAATGGCAGTGGAAAGTCTACGCTGATCTTTCTTCTCTCAGGACTTTTGAAACCGAGCAAAGGAGAAGTCAAGATCTTGGGATTCCCGAACAAGGAGATCGAGGAGATAAGGCGCAGAGTTGGTGTAGTTTTTCAGAATCCTGATGATTTCCTGTTCAACCCGACTGTCAGAGATGAGCTCCTCTACGTTCCAAGACAGCTGGAGATGAGCAAGGAGGAGATGGAGAGAATTGTTCAGGAATTCTCCGAAATTTTTGGATTAAAGGACGTGCTTCACAAACCACCTTTTAGACTCAGTGGAGGAGAGAAAAAGAAAGTGGAGATTGCGAGCGTTCTCGTTTACAAGCCAGAGATTATTTTTCTTGACGAACCAACCGCAAACGTTGATGCTAAGACAAGAAGGATAATCAAGGAGATCATAAAGGGCTACGATGGCACAGTAGTCGTGGCAACGCATGAGATCGACGTCGCAAAATTGTGCGAAAGAGTTTTAGTGATGAAAAAAGGTAAAATTATTGCGGATTCGAGTTTTACTTCGATCGACCAAGGGATTCTTTGGGAAGCGGGCGTCATTTAGGAAAGTAACGTGTCATATCGTCGACCTCTTTTCTGAGCTCTCCCTTTAAGACTAAGTGCTCTAAATGAGCAATCGTTTCACCGACAGCAAACCATTTCTGTATCGTTGGCAAGTCTTCCCAGTTCTCGTAGACGAGATCCCAAGTGATTTGTTGTGCAACCTTCCATGCACTCGTGGAGCCTTTTTTAACTGCACTCAACGCTTCTTCAAGCCTTTTCTTGTGGTGTTCTTTCAGCTCATCGATCCTCTTCCTGTGACTACCATAGAAGTTCCTGTGTCCGGGAAGCGTTTTTCTCACCTCGAGCTCGTAAGCTTTTTCGAGACTCCGCAAGTAATCCCCGAGAGAATCCTCCATCGTTTCCCAGAACGTGATGTTAGGGGTTATATCGAATAGAATATGGTCTCCTGAGAATAGAATTTTTCTATCGGCGTCGTATAGGCAAATGTGTCCCGGTGTGTGTCCCGGAGTTGATATTACCCCCAAAGAAAAGTTTCCATAGTTCAAGGTCTCTCCATCTTCAAGAAAGACGATCTCACCGCTGAATTCTGAAGTATACTTCACTGCAGGATGGATCTTTGTAACCTTTTTAGCTTCTTTTTCAGGAAAACCGTTTCTGATGTATATTTCTGCAAGTTCTTTCCAGTAATCTGGCTCGAGAACACTTTTTACAGCGATCTCTGCATCGATCTTACTCATAAAAAAGTTCTTCGCAATTTTTCCAGCGAGTCCAAGGTGGTCTGCGTGCAAATGCGTCGCCAAGACATCAACTTTTTTCGGCTCAATCCCGAGCTCTTCCAACCCTCTGCGAAGTTGCGAGTAACATTCTTCCATGTTGAAACCTGTATCGATGACGAGTGATCTTTTCCCTACGATCACGTAGGAGTTCAGAGATTTAAGTGGATTTCTCGGCAAGGGGACTTGAATTCTATAAAGACCTTCTTCGATTTTTTCGATCATACTCTCTTTTTTACAGCGGTTTTAAATGTTGCAACGAGCACAGTTTCGTTTCTTTGATTCAAGGCGGTGATTTTAAAGGCAACGACTCCATAATCTCCCTTGTCTTCCTTTTCCTCGACTTCTAAAATCGCTTTTATCGTGTCTCCTATGAAAACTGGGTTTGTGAAGCGCAGTTTATCGATACCGTAGAAGGCTATTAGGCTGTCTTC
>JBKBUO010000029.1:0-19421 GCA_046290005.1 Archaeoglobaceae archaeon
GTTTTTCTGCAAGCTTTGCGGAGTTTTCCATAACAACGCCTGCAGAAGAAAACTCCCCGGTTTCGGGAACCAAGACACCAATCCTTATTTCTTTCTCCTCCTTTTGCTCGGCACAACCAGAAATAGCAAAGATTATGAGAACTAAAAAAATTAACAATCTCTTCATTCCCTCTCACCAAATCTCGGAGCCCTTTTTTCAACAAACGCCTTTATACCTTCTTCCGCATCTTTACTCGTGAAAGAAAGAGCAAAGAAGTCCCGTTCGTATTTCAATCCATTTCCAAGATCGGATTTGAATCCACGGTTCACCGCTTGCTTGACAAGCATTAAAGCCTTTGGAGACTTTGTTTTGAGCTTTTCTGCGAGAGTTTTCGCTTCTTCGATCAACTTATCTTGTTCCACAACTTTGTTCACAAGCCCAAGTTTTTCTGCAGTCTTTGCATCGATTCTTTCTCCAGTCAAGCAGAGTTCCATCGCCTTTTTCCAGCCAACGATTCTGGCAAGCCTTTGCGTTCCACCTGCACCAGGAATTATGCCGAGGTTTATCTCCGGTTGACCGAAGACTGCGTTTTCACTCGCGATCACTATGTCGCAAGCCATCGCAATCTCGCAACCACCGCCAAGCGCGAGTCCATTGATCGCAGCGATCACGGGAACTGGAAGATCTTCCAGTTCTTCGAGTGTCTTTCCGAGTTCTTCGATTATTTCTCTGGCTTCGAAAGCGCTGAGCCTTGAAAACATCTTCACGTCTGCTCCCGCACAGAAGGCTCTACCTTCGCCTGTTAAAACCACCACACGAATTTCTTTGTCCGTCTTCGCAAGATCTATTGCCCTTTTAAGTCCCGCCAAGAATTCTTCGTTTATCGCATTCAACGCCTCTGGACGATTGAATTTAACCCACAAGACTCCGTTCTCCTTCTTTAACTCGATCACCATACTCATCGATAACTCTTCGGGAATCCTAAGACGTACTCTGCGATATAGTTCAGAGCCATCTGCTGGGTAACTGGGGCAAGACGGATCAGATTTATCTCCCTCCACCATCTTTCGACATCGTATTCCCTTGCGTAACCGTATCCGCCAAAGGTTTGCATCGCCCAGTAAACCGCTTTTATCCCCGCCTCCACTGCAACCGCTTTTGCGATGTTTGCAACTGCGCCAACTTCCCTATAGCTCGCTTTTTTATCGAAAAGCCATGCTGCTTTGAAGTTCATCAGCTTCGCGCATTCAAGAGTTGCAAAAGCCTCAGCAATTGGGAACTGCAGTCCCTGGTAGCTCCCAATAGGATCTGCAAAGACTTTTCTCTGCTTCGAGTATTCCACTGCCTTCTTTATCGCTAATCTGCTTATGCCAATCGCAGCTGTAGTGAAACTCATCCTCTCAGGATTCAGCGTATCGAGCAACAAATACCAGCCTTCGTCGAGTGGTGGCATCAAAGCGTTTTCAGGCAATCTTAGGTCGTTAAAACTGACCTCGCAACTCTTTGAGTAATTTATACCATGCTTTGGTATTGGGTTAACCTTAACAGCTTTGTTTGGCAAATCCGCAAGGAATAGACTTATGCCGAACGTTTTCTTTGGCGCTTTTTCCAACGGCGTTGTTCTTGCAACGATCAGCATTCCCTTCGCTCTATCCGCACCGCTTATCCATATCTTGTTCCCGTTGATCACCCACTCATCGCCATCTTTTACAGCTCTCGTCTTTATCGCCAACGTGTTCGTTCCCGCATCTGGCTCAGTGAGAGCCATACAGAACTCGAGCTCTCCTTTTGCTATCTTTGGCAAATACTTTTCCTTCTGCTCCTCCGTTCCATGTCTAACGATCGTAAGTGCTCCGAAGCACTCTGTTAGAACGAGATACCAAACTCCCGCCATTCCGCAACCGTTTGCAGCCAGTTCTTCCATTGCAATCAAAAGCTCGGTGACTCCATAGCCGGAGCCACCGTATTCTTCAGGGATCACGATTCCAAAGAAGCCAGCCTTTGCAATTGCCTTGAAAAAATCCTCCGCAAACTCACCTTTTGCATCCTTTTCTCTCCAATACTCTGGCGGGAAGTCCTCTGCGATCTCTTTCGCTGAGTTTGCAATCATCTTTTGCTCCTCGGTAAACTCGAATTCCATGCACATCACCCAAAAACCAAAAGAAAAAATTATGCTGGTTTGTAGTAAAGGATGTCGCCTATGTTTCCCTGCATCTCTTCGGCTTTCTTCAACACTGGCTTGACACGCATCCCTATGCAAATGTCTTTTGCTTCCTTGATGACATGCAAAATTCGTCCATCTGTCTCATCGAGCTTTATGAGTGCAATCACTTCTTCGATAGGCTCTTCGTTGAGGTCGAGCCTTGCAATTGTGAACGCTTCGATGCATCCCTCGCCACTTATCTTGTAAAACTCTGTCTCGCTGAAATCGAATTCGCAGTAGATCCTTGGTGGGAAGTAGCGGCGCTTACATTTCTTACACTGTGATGCGATGAACTTTCCTTCTCTGAGCTTCTTAAAGAACTCCTCTCCAGCTCTCCCACTGGTGTAAATCCAGTAGAGCTCTATTTTTCCACCACCTGGCGGAAAATGGCGGAGTTTTTCAGGATCAACGATTTTTTCGATCATTTTCATCCCTCCAAAGGTTTCCAATACTTTATATCCGTAATCGCTCCTTCTCTTTCGCTCTCTGGCTTCCAAACCGCCTTGACTTTCATCCCAATGTATACTTTCTCCGGCTCCACTTCATCGAGAATGTGCATGATCCCCATGTTGGGCGAAGCGCCATCGATTGTGATGACCGCAACTATTACAGGCTTTTCCAAAGGCTTCGCATCTGGGTCGATGTAGGAGATCGAGAACGTTTGCACAGTCCCAGTGTCCTTAACGTAAACCCATCCATCAATTGGTTTGTAACAAAGCTCGCAGTAGATGCGTGGCGGGAAGATCACTCTCCTGCACTTATTGCACTTCGTAGCGATCAACTTGCCCTTCTTAAGCTCATTCAAAAACCTGCTCATCGCTTGTCCTGCGGTCCAAGAGTAGACGAGGTTTGGACGATCCTCGAAAGACGTTACCTTTTTTTCACTTATGTCCTTATCACCCAAAGGTGTTCCTTCAGCGTAAGGAGGACATTCCATCCTTTTTCTTCCAACAGCCATCTTCTCACCTCTTGTTCGACATCACCATAACAGTTCCAATTTGCATCAGATCTCCCCAGGCTTGGCAAATCCCAGTCGTGACTTCCTTCGCCACTTGTCTCTTTCCAGCCCTGTAAGCGAGTTGCCAGTAGATTTCGCAAACTTTTACGCCCATCGCCGCAGATATTGGATTCCCAACCCCAAGTAAACCGCCAGAGGGGCAAACCGGAAGATCTCCATCCCTCGCAGTAACACCTTCCCTTGTGAGAATTGGTGCCTCGCCCTTTTTCGCAAGTCCAAGCCCTTCCATGTGGTGCAATTCCTTATAATCGAACGGATCATAAGGCTCAGCGACGTCGATCTGTTTCCTCGGATCTGTTATGTGGGCCATCTTGTAAGCCATTTTTGCAGCTTCTGCAACATATCTTGGGAAGTAGAGGTCACGATTTGTCCAATGCGTTGTATCTAAGCACCAACCAACACCAGTGACCCATACTGGATCGTCTGTCAATTGCCTTGCGATGTGCGGGGCAACCATGATGAGCGCGGCAGCGCCGTCGCTTGGCGGAGAGACGTCAAGTCTACGGACGGGTAAAGCCATTGGCTCACTTTTTAGCACGTCTTCGACCGTTATCTTCTCTGCAACCTGTGCGCATGGATGGTCAAGCGCGTTAGCCTTATTTTTAACCGAAACCAACGCAATGTCCTCGTGTTTAATATTGTTGACATGCATATAGCGTTGCATTTCCAATGCAAAAATCCAGATCAAGTTCGGTTTCAAAGGTCTATCCAAGATCGGATCCCAGATATATTTGAACGCAGCTTGGGGATGAGGACGACAATTGGACATCTTCTCTTCACAGACGACTAAGCAAACATCCGCTAATCCACTTGCAACATGCCAGTAACCAGCGATTGGAGCAAATACTGCAGTTCCACCGCCAACAAAGACACGCATGTATGGACGATCGCTACCACCACTGCCATCGAGCAAGTACTCGCCCTTCAAAGATGTGCCATCGAACGCATCTGGTGCAGAGCCCAAGACGACCATTTCGATGTCGCTTATATCCAATCCAGCCTCTTCCAATGCTTGTTTCACTGCAAAATACGAAAGCTCTTTTCCAGTTTCAAGCAGTATTCGCTTAAAAGTCGTCATTCCAGCTCCAACTATGGCGACGTCTTGCTTCTTGTGGAACTTTAAACCCCTTACAATCTCGACTTCCATACCTCACACCCCAAAAATTGCAACCGCACCACTTGCAGTTGGTATATAACGCCAGGATTGCGCCAGGCCTATCTCAGAATTATCTATTTGTCTCCTCCCGGCATCCCCTCGCAACTGTAAAACGACTTCGAGCGCTTTTTGTCCACCAGTTGCCTCAAGCAAATTGCCAACTCCAAGGTTACCGCCGGAGACATTCACTGGCAAAGAGCCGTTTCTCGAGAAGTAGCCTTCGAGCATCAAATCGCATACGCCATACTTGTTTGCGAGCTGAAGTGCTACGATATGCTGTAATTCCTTAAACGCAAACCTATCATCGACTTCTGCGATATCTATCTCTCTCGCTGGAACTTCAATCCCAGCCATCTTGTAAGCCATCTTTCCAGCTTTGTAAGCGTAAAGTGCTTCAAAGCTCATCGTGTCGTAGTTGCTCGTCTCGCTCCACCATCCGATTCCCTTGATCCATATTGGCGAATCTGTGATCTTCCTCGCGATTTCATCGCTTGCAACAACGAAGACGATTGCCCCATCGGCTCTTTCAGCGATTTCGATTTTCCTCATTGGATAAAACACGAATTGGCTGTTCAAAACGTCCTCGACAGTTAGCTTTGCACCATAGGGGGCGGAATCGTTTAGAATTGCGTTTCCCTTGTTCTTCACAACAACTTCAGCGATCGCCTTATCGTTTATACAGTATTTGTTCACGTAGTAGCTCATTTCAAGCGCTGCAAAGTAGTAGGGATGAGCCCTCGTCACACCTTTGAGCCAAATGGGGTCCATCCCATGTCTTATGATCTCGCCAAATGTTTTTATGTCACTTGCCTTGCTATGTGCTTCCACAACTGCGATGTTTGCAAGACCGCTCTCTATTTGCATATAGGCAGTCGCAAGTCCGTAGAGAAAGTCTGCGCAAAGTGTGCATGTTGGTTTCAAAACAGCACCGAGCTGATCGGGAACGAATTCGTCGAAGATTGCAAACCCCTCGTGGAAGTCTTCTGCACAGGTTACAAAGCTGTCCACGTCTCTTCTTGGATCTATGCCCGCATCTTCGTATGCTCGGACCGCAGCTTCAAACATGAGTTCCTTCCAGCTCAAATCTGGTGTGTTCGCATTAAAACCGCTGTAACCCACACCAACGACCGCAGGCATTTAATCACCAATAAACCACACTTTATCTTCTTATTTAACTTTTTCTTTTTTGAACTATCTAAAAAGCAATTTGAAAAAGTTTTTATTTGAGCAACTTCGATAAGTATTGATGGATGTCGAATACGAAGTAAGGGAAAGGATATGTAAAATTTTTCTCAACAACCCAGAAAAGGTAAACCCGCTTTCCTACGAAACACTCTCTGAGCTTGAGCGGTTGATAGGAGAAATAGCGAGCAAGAGAGAAGCCAAGGTTGTGATCCTCGCTGGAAAAGGAAAAAACTTCTCCTCAGGGCACGACTTGCGTGAAATCCTTGAGATGGATGGAATCGGAGTAGAAAAGCTGTTTTTACAATGTCTAAGGGTTATGCAAGCGATTCGCAACGCTCCCCAGTCTTTCATAGCAATGGTTCGTGGAGTTGCTTACGCAGCTGGTTGTCAACTCGTTGCTGCCTGCGATCTTGCGATAGCATCTGAAAATGCAAAGTTTGCAACCCCTGGCGTGAACATAGGTTTGTTCTGCTTCACCCCAATAGCCTTTGTCAGCAGAAATGTGAACAGGAAAAAAGCGTTTGAGCTCGGAATTCTTGGTGAAGCAATCGATGCATATGAAGCTATGAGAATTGGGCTCGTAAATAGGGTGGTGAAGGATGAAGAGTTGGAAGTTGAGACGCAGAAAATTGCGGAAAAAATTGCGAGATTTCCGCTCGAGGTTCTTGAATCGGGGAAGAGGTTTTTCTACAGCCAGATATCCATGGAAGACTTTTCTGCGCTGAAATTCGCAACTGAGGCGATCGCTCTGCATTCGACTTCGAGATTTGCAAAAGAGGGAATTAGGGCGTTTTTTGAGAAAAGAAAGCCAAATTGGGGTGACTGAATGATAAAGGGTGAAGATTACGTTGAGAGATTGAAAGGGTACAAAAGGACGATCTACGTCGCCGGAAAGAAAGTCGAGAACTGGATCGAGCATCCAAACATCAGACCTGTGGTCAACGCAATTGCAAAAACCTACGAACTTGCACCGAACTACGCAATCTACTCGGATCTAATAGGGGAGAACGTGAACGTCCTCAACGCAGTCTTAAAGAATGCAGAAGATTTGGTCAAGAGATACGACTATCAGAGAGAGCTCAGCTTAAAACTCGCCACTTGCAACTACCGTTGCACAGGCTGCGATGCGATAGACGCGCTTTACCCAGTTACTAAGATCGTTGACGAAAAATCTGGGACGGATTACCACAAGAGGTTTCTAAAATTACTTAGGGAGATACAAAAGAACGATTTTACTTGCACCTCCGCGCTCACGGATGTGAAAGGTGATCGCAGTAAAAGACCATTGCAACAAGAGGAGATGTTTGTGAGAGTTGTCAAGAAGGATGAAAATGGTATTTACGTAAGCGGAGCGAAGATACATCAAAGTGGAGCTTTTGCTGCGGACGTCAACTTTGTTCTACCGACTCAGACCTTTAAAGAAGGAGAAGAAAAGTTTGCAATTGCATTCGCTTCTCTGCCAGAAGACAACGTGAAGTTTGTTTTGCAGAACACTGGAGTCCAAGCGAAGTTCAGGGAAGGTGGAAAATTCGAGATGGGTAATCCAAAGTTCGGAGACAGGACGACTTGTATGGTAATCTTCAACGAAACCTTTATTCCATGGGAGAGGGTTTTCGTCTTCCAAGATCTAAAGGCCATAAGAGATCTTCTGACGATCTTCGCTTGCTCACATCGTTGCGTCGGCGCAGCCTGTAAAGCTGGGTTTATGGACTCGATCGCAGGGGTTGCAAGCATGATGCTAAAGGTCAACGGGCTTGAGAACGTTTCCGCGCTGAGACAAAAAATCGCTGAGATCGTTGCCTTCAGTGAAGCAGCGTATGCTATTGCAGTAGGCGGAGCTTTTAAAGGCTACAGAATTGCAGATTCGTGGCAACCAAGTAAAGAGATTGCAAACTCCGCAAAAATTTTGGGAGTTGAAGCTTTCACAAAGTCGATAGCGAATCTAATAGACATCGCGGGCGGAATTCCCGCTACCGCTCCTTCCGAGTCCGATCTGAGTGGGGAGATAGGGGAGATTGTGAAGAATTTCATGAAGGGTAGTGAAAAGTTCTCCGCAGAAGATAGAATGAAAGTAATAAAGCTTGCAGAATTCTGGATAATGAGCTCACACCTCGTTGGCGCTTTCCATGGCGGTGGATCGCCAAGTGCTGCACTCGTCTTTTTGCAGTTCCTCAGCGACTTAGCAAAAAGAGAAAAGGCGGTCTGCGATTTGCTCGACATAAAGAGTTAAGTTTTTTAATTTTTGAAAGAAGTGGTTCCATGCTCGAGACGAAGAAGATAAGAGTCCTCGTAGCTAAACCCGGACTCGATGGACACGATCGTGGAGCAAAGGTCGTGGCTCGTGGCTTAAGGGATGCAGGATTCGAGGTCATATACACCGGTATAAGAAGGACTCCAGCTGAGATTGCTGAGACTGCGATGCAAGAGGACGTTCAAGTCCTTGGCTTGAGCATTTTAAGCGGAGCTCATCTCGAGTTGATCCCAATAGTCATTGAAGAGCTCAAAAAGCGTGGGCTCGAGCCTGGGAAAGATCTAATAGTTCTGGTTGGTGGAATCGTTCCAGCAAGTGATGCGGAAATGCTAAAGAAACTTGGAGTTTCCGCGATCTTTGGTCCAGGAACGAGGATCGGTGAGATAGCAGACTTCATAAGAAAAGAGGTCGCGAAATTGGAGGGGTGAGTTTTGTGAAAATAGACCACATTGGAATTGCGGTTAAAAGCCTTGAAGAGGCAATTAAAACGTTCGAAGCCCTCGGTTTTAGGCTCAAGGAAATCGAGGAGGTTAAGGAGCAGAAAGTGAAGGTTGCGATGTTTCCAGTTGGAGAGAGCAAGATAGAGCTACTCGAAGCTACCGCTGAGGATTCCGCGATCGCGAAGTTCATAGCGTCTCGTGGGGAAGGGATTCACCACATCGCGATAAACGTGGAGAGCATCGAAAAGTCTTTAGAGACAGCAAAGAACTCTGGTGTAAAGTTGATCGATGAGAAGCCAAGGATTGGTGCAGGTGGAAAAAAGGTTGCGTTCTTGCATCCAAAGAGCACGCATGGTGTTCTTTTAGAGTTCGTAGAGGGTTAAATATGGATGCGTTGAAGGATCTCTACGCTAAGAGGGAAAAATTGCTCAAGATGGGTGGCGATGAAAGGATAGAGAAACAGCACGAGCAAGGAAAGCTTACTGCGAGGGAAAGAATTGAGCTTTTGCTCGATACCGGTAGCTTTGTCGAAATAAACCAATTCGTCGAGAAGCGCAACACAGACTTTGGGCTTGACAAGATGGATTTGCCAGCCGATGGTGTAATCACCGGTTACGGAACTGTCGATGGAAGACCAGTCGCAGTCTTTGCGCAGGACTTCACGGTGATGGGTGGTAGCCTTGGAGAGATGCACGGTTTCAAGATCGCCTACTTGCTCGACTTTGCAATGAAGGTTGGAATTCCGGTCGTTGGATTGAACGACAGCGGAGGAGCGAGGATTCAGGAAGGGGTTGATGCTTTGAAGGGCTACGGCGACATATTCTATAGGAACACACTTGCGAGTGGTGTAATCCCGCAGATAAGCGTAATCCTTGGCCCCTGCGCTGGTGGCGCAGTTTACAGCCCAGCGATTGGGGATTTCATAGTAATGACAAAGAATCCGAATTGCTACATGTTCATAACAGGTCCAGCGGTGGTTAAAGCTGTTACAGGCGAAGACGTGAGCGCTTTCGAGCTCGGTGGTTGGGAAGCGCATGCGATGAAAAGCGGAAATTGCCATCTCGTGGCAGAAAACGATGAAGACGCCATGAAACTCGTGAGAAAGCTTTTAAGCTATTTACCGCTCAACAACATGGAAGATCCGCCGAGGATTCAAAGCAACGACAGTCCTTCAAGACTAACTCCAGAGATCTACGAGGTCTTGCCAGAAGACCCTCAGAAACCATACGACATGCAAGCAATAATAAACGCGGTCGTGGACAACAACGAGTTCTTTGAGATACACAAGTACTACGCACCCAACGCAATCGTTGGTTTTGCGAGGATCGATGGATACAGCGTTGGTATAGTTGCTAACAATCCAGCGCACTTGGCTGGTTGCCTTGACATAGACAGTAGCGACAAGATTGCGAGATTCGTTCGCTTCTGCGATTGTTTCAACATTCCGATCATAACCTTTGTCGACGTGCCGGGTTACTTGCCCGGGGTTGAGCAAGAGTATGGAGGGATAATAAGACATGGGGCAAAGATTCTATTTGCCTACAGCGAGGCTACGGTGCCAATGATAACCCTAATCGTTAGAAAAGCATATGGTGGCGCTTACTTGGCGATGGGAAGCAAACATCTCGGCGCAGACATCGTTTTCGCTTATCCAAATGCTGAGATCGCCGTCATGGGACCAGAAGGTGCTGCGGAAATCGTTTTCAGAAAAGAGATCTCAAGCGCAAAGGATCCAAAGACTATGAAAGAGGCAAAGATCAAGGAATACCGAGAGAAGTTTGCAAACCCCTACAGAGCTGCGGCACGCGGATACATAGACGACGTAATCGACCCAAAGTATACGAGGGTAAAGGTAATATCCGCGCTGAGAATCTTAGAGAGCAAGCGTGAAAAGCTACCGCAGAAAAAGCACGACAACATCCCGGTGTGATGGCTATGACACCTGAAGAGTTCATGGTTGCGGTTGTTGCGATCCACAAGTATCTCAGGGAGAAAGAGAGACCGATTGAGATCAAAGAGACGCCGAGAATTTGGAAACTCTCCGCGAGGGTGATGCAATGATCTACAAGGTAGAGTTTCAAGGAAAGGTATACGAAGTCGAAGTGGAAGACATTGGTGCAAACCTTTTTAGAGTGAAGATAAACGAAAAAACCGCTATTCTTGAAGTTAAACCGAAGCTCGAAGTTAAAAGTGTAACCGCTGAAGTTGCGCCAGTGGTGAGAAAAGTCGAGAAAGCTGAAGCGGTTAAGGTTGAGGGCAAGGTGATAAAGGCTCCAATGAACGGAATGATCACACAAGTGCTTGTTAAGGTTGGTGACGAAGTTAAAGAGGGGGACACTGTAGCAGTGATCGAAGCAATGAAAATGGAGAACCCAATAAAGGCGACGACGAGCGGAAGAGTTGTTGAAATCCTTGTCAAAGTCGGAGATAAAGTTGTTAAAGATGCCCCGCTGATAAAGCTGGGGTGATCGTATGGACATGAACAAGAAGGAGTGGGAGGAAAAGATCGTTGCACCTTTTGTTAAGAAAGCCCCAGAAAGAAAGAAGGAGTTCAAGGTCAGCTCGGGGATTATCGTTGACCGCCTTTACACACCAGAAGATGTTAAAATAGATTATGGAAAGCTTGGATTTCCCGGAGTTTACCCCTTCACCCGTGGAATCTACCCGACGATGTATCGTGGTAGGCTTTGGACAATGCGTCAATACGCAGGCTTTGGAACAGCTGAGGAGACTAACAAGAGATACAAGTTCCTCTTATCACAAGGACAGACTGGTTTGAGCGTGGCATTTGACTTACCAACGCAAATTGGTTACGACAGCGATCATCCCATGGCCTTAGGAGAAGTTGGAAAAGTCGGCGTTGCGATATCCACAATCGAAGACATGGCAACGCTTTTCGACGGTATCCCACTTGCAAAGGTTTCGACTTCGATGACGATAAACTCGACTTGTGCACAAATTCTCGCGATGTATGCACTTGTCGCTCAGTCACAGGGAGCGAACATCGCAGAGCTTCGCGGAACTGTTCAAAACGACATGCTCAAGGAGTTCATCGCAAGGGGGACTTACATCTACCCGCCCGAGCCTTCTCTCAGGCTTGCAACAGATATAATCGTTTTCTGTGCAAAAGAGATGCCGAACTGGAACTCCATAAGCATATCTGGTTATCATATGGAAGAAGCTGGTGCAACGCCTGTGCAAGAAGTTGCTTTTACACTCGCAGACGGGATAACCTACGTTGAAAAAGTGCTTGAACGTGGCATCGATGTCGACGACTTTGCTCCACAGCTCAGCTTCTTCTTCTCCGCAGGAAACAACTTGTTCGAAGAGGTTGCAAAGTTCAGGGCCGCTCGCAGACTGTGGGCGAGAATAATGAAGGAGAGGTTCAACGCCAAGAAACCGCAGTCGATGATGCTTCGCTTCCACGTGCAAACCGCTGGTTGCACGTTAACTGCGCAACAGCCCGAGCTAAATATAATTAGAGTTGCGATGCAAGCGCTCGCAGCGGTTCTTGGAGGTTGTCAAAGTCTGCACACGAACAGCTTCGACGAGGCGCTTTGTTTGCCAACAGAAAAGGCGGTAAGAATCGCATTGAGGACGCAACAGCTGATCGCAGAAGAGTTCGGTGTCGCTGACGTCATCGATCCCCTTGGCGGAGGCTACTACGTGGAATGGCTCACCGACAGAATCGAGGAAGAGGCGATGAGATACATAGAAAAGATAGACGAGATGGGGGGAATGATAAAAGCAATTGAAAGCGGTTTTGTGCAGAGAGAAATCCAGAAGTCTGCTTATGAAAAGCAAAAAGCTATAGAAAGCGGGGAATTAACTGTCATTGGCGTGAACAAGTATCAGATCGAAGAAGAGATTCAAATAGAGCTCCTCAGAGTTCCGAAGGAGGTCGTTGAGAAACAAGTGGCGAGAGTGAAGAGGTTCAAGGAGAACAGAGAGAAGGCTCGAGTTGCGGAAGCTTTGGAGAGACTCAAAAAAGTTGCTGAAAAAGATGAAAACCTAATGCCACACGTCTTTGACTGCGTTAAAGCCAAAGCAACGCTTGGTGAGATAGCCGATGCACTCAGAGAAGTCTTTGGAGAATACAGGGCTCCAGAAATCTTCTAATTTTTTAATGGAGCATGAGTCGAAGGCTCTGCTTGAGGAATACGGGATAAAGACCGCGAGATGTGTTTTTGTAAAAAGAGAAGAAAAACTTCTTCAGGCTCTTAAAAAAATCGGTTTTCCAGCTGTTTTAAAGGTCGCTTCAAGAAGGATTTCGCATAAAAGCGAGGTTGGGGGAGTCAGATTTGTATATTCTGAAGACGAAGCGATTAAAAATTTCAGAGACTTGATCTCGATAAGATTCGCAGAAGGCGTCAACGTTCAGCCGATGCTCGAAAGAGGCGTTGAGATTTTCATCGGAGTTGCAGAAGATCCGCAGTTTGGAAGCTTTTTAGCCTTAGGTCTTGGTGGTGTTTACTTCGAAGCTCTAAAGGACTACAGCGTCCGCTTAATTCCAGTGAACAAAGAAGACGTCGAAGAGATGATTGAGGAGCTTAGATCGAAGGAAATCTTTGGCCATCGAAAAACGCTCGATAGGGAAGCAATTGTAGAGCTCGCATTAAGAGTTAGCGAAATTGCTGAAAAAGAGAGCATCTTAGAAATGGATCTCAATCCAGTCTTTGTTTACGAAAAAGGCTATTTTGTAGCAGATGCGAGAATCGTGATTGGGGAGAGAAAGAGCTTTGAAAGAAAGATTAGAGAACCAATCTTTAATCCAAAGAAAATCGCAGTGGTGGGAGCTTCAAACAACCCATTGAAAGTCGGTTACGCTGTTCTACAGAGCTTGAAAGCAAGCAAAGCAGAAATTTACCCTGTGAACCCAACTCTTTCAGAAATCGATGGAATAAAGGTCTTGAATTCTCTTGAAGCTCTTCCCGAAGTAGACCTTGCAATAATCGCCTTACCAGCAGAGAAGGTAGTTGAAAACGTTGAAAGGCTCATCGGAAAAGCAAAGGAAGCTCTCATAATTTCTGCTGGATTTAAAGAAGCGGAGACCGAAGAAGGAAAGGAGAGAGAAAGGAGATTGAGAGAGTTAAGCGAAGGGATAAGAATCTTAGGTCCAAACGTTTTTGGATTCGTAAATGTCTTTGAGAGCTTGAACGCGAGCTTTACACCAGAGTTTAGCAAGCTAAAGCCCGGAAGGATTGCTTTGGTTTCGCAAAGCGGTGGAATTTGTCACTACGTTTTGCATAAGTTCAAAGACGTTGGTTTTAGCTACATCGTCCACTTGGGCAACCGTTGCGACATCGATTTTCCCGATGCACTCGAGTTCCTCGCAAAAGATGAAAACACGAAAGTCGTAGCCATTTACGTCGAAGGACTTGAAAACGGAAGAGCTTTCTTTGATTCTTTAAAAAAACTAAGCGACTCTGGAAAAATACCAGTTGTTCTCAAGGCTGGAAAAAGCGAGATCGCAGACAAGGCTTCGTTGAGCCATACTGGAAGCTTAGCGGGGGACTACAAGATCTTCACCTCCGCGGTGAAGCAAGCAAACGGGATCGTTGTTGAATCACCAACCGAGCTCATCGACGTTGCAACAATTGCGGAGAGATTTGGGAGAATTCGTGGTGTTGCAATTGCAACGATCCAGGCTGGCCTTGGAATAGTTTTCGCAGACATTCTCGAGAGCAACGGGGGAAAGCTTTCAAAGCTAAGCGATAAAACTGTTGAAGAGCTCAGAAAGATCCTACCACCTATAACGCACAGAGATAACCCTGTCGACGTTTCCTTTACTGGACTCGATGTTTTAAAGCTTAGGAAGGTCTTAGAACTGCTTAAAAAAGATGAAAGTGTGAGCGCAGTGGTCTTTTGCTACGCAGTAGCTCCGCCGAGCTGGGTTATACCAGATGAGATCATGAAAGAGCTTTTCCAAGATGAGATAGTCGTTTATGCCACGAATCCAGAGGACTTTGAAAAAAAGAAGAGTGAACTTAATTGCATGCTCTTTGACTCGATTGAAAGATGCGCTTTAGCCCTTGCGAGGCTTTCTCATGGCTTCCACTGATTTCTTGTAGCTTTCTATCATCGGCAAAGAAACTCGCAATGCGGTGTTCGGAATTGGGTAACGAATTCCACGTTTATGCGTCTCTTCAAGACCTCTCGCGATCTCTTCTGCGATCTCAAATGGAAAAGCGATTGCCATCTCGTGGTCTTGCGTTAGACCGAAGAGCCTATCGCCGTAGCATGGGATCACGATCTTGAGCTTTTTGTGGATGAACGCCTCGAAAAACTCGGCACACGCAGCTCTGCCAAGAACTGAAGTCTCCACTTTTCCACCCTTGTTGTATAGGTAAGCATGAACGAAGCGCAAGATTTGAGCTGGAGTTCCGTAGACAACGACGAAGTCTGGGTCTGGGATGAAGTCTTCTCTTTCAAGTGGTGCGACGAGACAGGAATTATAACCACTGATTTTTGGCACAACCTCTTCGAATTTCTTTCCGATCTCTTCGCTTATCGCATATCCCGCTTCATATGCAAGCTTTCCTGACTTGTAGAGCTCATCAGGCTCAGCAAAACCATATGCGATGATTCCAAGGGGACAAGTTGTCTCGACGTCGAACTTCAAAAACCAACCATACCTCCGTGCGATGTTGTAAACTTGACAGACCGTTAAATCCTTAAGCTTCCTCGCTTTCGCATCGTCGCCGAATTTGAAAGCTAAGGGAAAAGTTTGTGGGCGAATAAAGCGGTCGATTGCATTAGCCAACTCCTTTGGTTTCATGTCTCCTCAACCTTCCACCAAACTCCCGTTCCCAGGATAATAAGGCTCACAACAAACACCAAAAAATTCAAAAAATTTTAAAAATTTGAAAATTTGATTTAAACCTCCTTTGTAAGCTCGACGCAGTATTTCTGTATTCTCTCCTCTTCGGGTGGCTTCGTCAGCAGCGAGACTATTATAAAGACCAAGAAGCCGACAGGAATCGTCCAAACCTGGTGTGGTGTGACGAGAACGTTGGGGTTGCCAAAGAGTATGTCGTTGAGGAAGAACCTTGCATGGTGTCCCAAAATGAAATACGCTCTCGTCCACGCAATCATGCTGAGGATGAACATCACGATCGCTGTAACCCACATCGCAGTTTTAGTTGCACGCTTCCACCAGAGTCCAAGTATCAGACCGGGACCAAGACTACAGATGATGACTATGAAAGCCCAACCGCTTAGGTCGAGCACCAAAGCTGGCGGTGAAATCGCGATAATGAAGCTCACCAGTAGGAATATGAAGGCAACGAGCCTCGCATAGAATATCGGCTTCTGTTCTGCCTTCTTCGACTTCAAGAGCTTTACCATCCAGTCTCTTGCAATTACTGTGTTCACCACTACTGCCCATCCAGCTGCGGTCGACATTGCGATCGCTAAGCCACCTGCGCAGAGAATGCCAAGAATTACTGGGTTACCCAACGCTTCGACTGCTGCGATCATCGAATAATCTGTCACAGTTCCAATTCCGTAGGTTTTCTGAATTGCTGCAAGCACCTGTGTTGCGGTCATGTTGCCTCCAGCTGCGACTGCAATCGGGTGGCTTTTCTCAATCAGATATTTCGCAGTAATACCGATGAGTTGTAGTGAAACGTAGAAAGCTCCACCAATTAGAGAGCACCAGAAAATGCTCCTTCTCGCAGTCTTAGTATCCATGACCGTGAAGAATCGCACGACTGTGTAGGGCATTGTCGCAAAGCCGTAGTGCCATACAAAATACCAGCCAATGACTGCAATCCACGAGCCTGCGAGGAGGGCGTGCGAGAAGTCTGGAGCATCTGCGGGCGTGTTCCATATTTTCACATGCGATTGCTTAGCTGCAAAGTAAACTCCTTCGAAACCACCGAGTTGCCATACGATTGCAATAGCGGCGATGATTGCTGCTAAGCTCATAACAACCGCTTGCATCGCAGCGTTCCAGCTCGTCGCGATCATTCCGCCGTAGACAACGTAGAACATCACAATGATGGTTCCAATTACCAACGCAATCACGTAGGGTATCTTCAGAATTGCAACCATGAACAACGCCATGCCCACGAGCGAGAGTGTGATGTATAGAATCGAGCCCACGATAACTATAATTCCTATCCACCATCTCAGCCTTTCATCGCCATAGCGGTCTGCGTAGTAATCTGCAAAGCTCACGGGAGCGTATTTTCTCAGTGCTGATGCAGTTAAAAGCGTCGCTATTGGCATTCCGCAGATGATTGCAACCATCGCCCACCAGAATGGATACCCAATTATGAATATAAATGCGGGTAAGCCAAGCATCGATGCTGGGCTAAGATATGTTGATTCCAGAGCTAAGCCGTTGACAACGCTACCGATTCTTCTGCCAGCGACGTAGTAATCCATGGCACTCTTAAGCCTTAATCGAGAGTAGTAACCAATGACGACGACTGCAATTAGGTAGATCACTACGATAGCTATAACGACTGGGTCTACACTTTCAGCCATTCACTACACCCCCTTCTTTTCCGAAGCTTCCTTAGCTTTAGCCCTCTTCTCCTCAGCCTTCTCTGGGAAGTAGAAGTATAGAATCGAGACTATCACTGGAACCAAGAAAGTTGCCCAGATCGCTGTATACCATATGGGCGCCGCTGGTATCTTGTTCATTTTTATCGTTATTTCCAACAACCACCCAAGAACTGCGGTGCCGTATATTATGATCAATCCTACCCAAAAAACCTTCGGCGGCCAAGGCATCCCATCACCGATAACGATAGATGTTTCTCACTATTTAAATTTTTCCATTTTTACCATTGATTATGATGAGAGAAAATTTAATTTACTATTTTGCAATCATCGATCAATGCTTCCTACAAAGGAGTTCATAAAGAAGATTAAGCCCTTCGACATGCTTTCGGATAGCGAAATCGACGAGGTTGCGAGTAAGATAGACGTCGAAGCCTATGAGGAGGGAGAACTCATATTCTCTGGGAATCCTAAAAAGCTCTACATCATCTTTTCTGGTAACGTTGGACTTTACAGCAATAGAGAACTCGTAGAGGAGTTTGAAAAAGGAGACATCTTCGGTCTCGGAGTTTACGAAAAGTCGAAGGCAATTGCAAACACAGATGTTGTGTGCTTAACGATAAAGCACGATGTGATAAAGAAGATAAGTGCAACAAACAGAAATTTCAAGCTTTTCTTTGACAAAATCCTTGAAAAAGACTTAAAAGGACTAATTTCGCTGATCGAAGGAGAGAGAGTTGAGGATGTGTTGATGAGAAAGGTCGGGGACTACGTGACAAAGAAACCAGTCTTCTGCGACCCATACACTACGATAAGAGATGCTGTGGTAAGAATGGAACTAAATGGAGTTGGATCAATCGTAGTCGTCAAGAACGATATGACTCCCATAGGCATATTCACGAATCGCGACATCCGAAAATTCGTAATCCACGGGAAAAGTAAAGATGAAAAGATCTCTGCCTACATGAGCAGTCCGGTGTTAAGCGTAGAGTTCGATCGCCCTCTATTTGAAGCTTATCAGCTCTTCACCTCGAAGAGGGTGAATCACATAGTCGTGACGAGGTTTGGAAAGCTATACGGTGTTATATCTGTGAGGGACATAATGTCCGAGTTCGAACCCTTTACCTCGGTCTCGATACTGCATCGAAGACTTTCGAAGGCTACGAGTCTTGAAGAAATCAAGTCAATTCATGGAAAGGTAATCGAGACTATTAAAATTCTCTCAAAACGAGGAATGGGGTTTTACGAGCTTTCTTTCTTGATATCAAGCTTTTACGATTTGCTAACGGAGAAGGTAGTAGAGATCGTGGAGAAAAATTTCTCGAACCTTCCAAACTACGTTTGGGTAAACATGGGAAGCTCTTCGAGAAAGGAGCAAATTTTGGCGACTGACCAAGACAACATGGTAATCTACGAAAACGATGCTGGTGAGCTGAGAGAGTTTGCAAGACAAGTAAACGAATTTCTTGACTTCGTTGGAATTCCAAAGTGCACGGGTGGCTACATGGCGATGAACTGGTGTCTGAGCATCGATGAATGGAAAAAGAAATTCGAAGAGTGGATGACGAAGTTGACACCAGAAAACGTGAGATTTTTAACGGTCTTTTTAGACTTAAGGGCGATCCATGGCAAAACAGAGCTTTTGAAAGAACTGATCGAGTCTATCAAAAGCAAGGTAAATGCACAGGTTTTGCGATACCTTGCTAACGACGCCATTGCGTTTGAACCACCAAAGATCGGCGGAATTCGAGGAGTTGACGAGTTCGACATAAAAAAGTTCGGGATTTATCCTATAGTAAACGGCATAAGGGTTCTCGCTTTGGAGAGCAGAATTTTGGAGATAACGAACACGAGGGAAAGAATCTTGAAACTTATCGAGCTTGGAGTTCTTCAGGAAAAATTTGCGAAAGGGCTTCTCGAGGGATATGAGCTTCTGCAGAACATGAGGCTCAAAAACCAAGTAGAGGGGAAGGGTAATTTGATAAAGCTGAAAGATATAACTCGGGTGAATCAGTTCATCCTAAGAGACGTGTTTAGAGCGATTCGCGAATACACTGGGTTTTTAAAGGGAAGATTCTTTGTAGAGCGTGGTCTCTAAGATGAACGTCCGAGAAGCGAAGTTCGCTTCAATCGACCTCGAAACCACTGGACTAAACGTGGAAAAGGATGAGATCGTAGCCATTGGGATAGTCCCAATTCAAGGACTTACAATTTTAGCGAGCCAATCGTTCTACTCGCTCATAAGATCTAAGAGAAGTGCATTGAAGGCTATGAAAATCCATGGAATAAGCGATGAAAAGCTAAAGAAAGCTCCGAGTTTTGAAGAGATCTCAGAAAGAGTTCGTGAAATGTTGAAAAACAGCATAATCGTTGGTTTTTGCGTCGAAATAGACTACAGCTTCCTTAAAAAAGCTCTAAAGGAGTTTGAAGCTAAAAAGATCGATGTTTTAAGGTTAGATAGAGTGATCGGTAAATTCCTTGGAGAAAAATACGTTGAATCACCCAATCTTGATGCACTTGCTAAAAAATACGGGATTAAGACTACACACAGACACAACGCACTTGCGGACGCGTTTATAACTGCGCAGATATTCCAATTCCAACTGATGCGATTGCTTAAGGTTGGGGCAAACACGGTTGAGAAATTGCTGGCAATAGTAGAAGAGAACAATAATTA
>JBKBUO010000030.1:0-16687 GCA_046290005.1 Archaeoglobaceae archaeon
GATAACTATTGCAACCGCAATTTTCGCCCCAAATGAGTTCGTAGTCTTTGGTATAATTCACTTCTTTGCAGTCGCATCTTTAATTGCGATTTTCTTTGCCAAAAGAGAGAAGCTCTGCCTGATTCTCGGTATCAGCTTGACGGTTCTCGGTTTCTACATACAGCAGTTTCGATTTCCATTTTGGCATCTTTTATGGCTTGGGCTGATTCCAGAAGGCTTCAGGACTCTCGACTACTACCCACTTTTACCTTGGTTTGGGATAATGCTCTTGGGAATATACTTCGGTAAGAAAGTCACTCTGGAGATTTCGGATTACAAAGATAGCCTCGTTACCTTCCTGGGCAGACATTCGCTCGCTGTTTACCTTATACAGCATCCTTTGATCGTTCTATTACTCCATCTATACTACAAAGACATCTTGCAATCGATTCTCAGAGTGTAACGATTCTGCAAGAGTCTTTTTCCACGATCACCGTGTGCTCCCATTGGCTTACCGCACAATTCGAAACTTCCGAGAGCATGGGGTATTCTCTAAGAACTCCCTCCCTAAGGAGCTTGGATAAGAAGAGATCCGAAGCGTTTATCCATCTTTTTGCAAACGGAAGCGTCTTAAACCTCTCCGATATCTCCTGAACGATCAGCCTCAAGTCCCTTAAGCGCAAGGGCTTTGGATTCAAAAGACTGTAGATCTCACACTCGTTCTTTTCAGAAACTCTGCCCACGCCGTTTGTTGCAAATGGTTCTATAGCCACTACCATCCCTTCTTTCAATTCAACTCCTTTTTTTGTTGCGTAGTTGTAAATACTCGGAGGGGCGTGGGCTAAGTAGGGAAGTAAGCCATGACCGGTCAAGTTCACGATCGGCTTGAAGCCATAGCTTTTTATCGTCTCCTCAATTGTCTTTCCAAGTTTTGCGGTGTCTACTCCAGCTTTCACTTGATCTATTGCGTTGAAAACCGCTTCTCTACTCGCCTTTATCAAATCGCCGTGATCACCGAGATCGATTGAGATCGCCATGTCTGCGATGTAACCATCGATGTGAGCTCCGATGTCGATCTTTACAAGATCCCCCTTCTTGAGAACCCTTTCATCTCCTCTCGCAGGTGTAGAGTGGGCTGCATCGCTGTTAATTGAGATGTTACATGGAAACGCTGGCTTTGCGCCAAGCTCGACGATTCTGTTCTCTATGAATTCTGCGATTTCAAGCATCTTTGCCCCAACCACTATCTTCTCCTCAGCTTCCTTGGCAACTCTTTTCAGCACTTCTCCCGCTCTCAAGGTTTTCTCGATGGTCTCATCGCTCATGCTAATAGATCACCTCTTCGAGCATATCCTTTTCGATCGCAAACCTGATTTCCCTCGCAATTCTGCGCCCCATGTACATGTTCTCTCCAAATAGAACGTAGGAATATAGAGAATTGGGTATTCCAACGTTTGTTCCCGCTACGATTCTTGCAGATATTTCAAAAACGATTAATTCCGCTCTCTCGTTAAAAACAGTTTCCAAGCAGAAGGGTCCAACCATTCCGGGATACGCAATCTCTTTTGAAACACTAACAATTTTCTCCGCAGCGTCGAAGGCTTGTTTCAAAAGACTTTCACGCAGAACTACTGGTATGTTTCCGATCACGGTATAAGTTGGCTCAAAATCGAGCTTTAACTGTTCTTTTGCGGGGATTCTGCCGACTCCATCGATGTGCTCATATCTTCGATCTATCGAGATTAGCTCAACTCGGTCGTTTACTGGGGAGTAAAAGAACGAGAAGTAGACGTTCGCTCCTATGATGTATTCTTGGATCTCGGCCTTTGACAAATCCTCTTCTGTTGCAAGCCCCCTATTTAGTATTTCTTTAGCCTTCTTCTTAAAATCCTCGGCAGAAGTCACGAGAAAGTAACCACGACCACCCTTCGCTCCCTGAAACTTTACTATGCAGAGTCTGTCTATTTTTTCTGGACTCTCAAACTCCCCTGGAATCCTAACCCCCGCTCTCAAGAACCACTCCCTCTGCCTTTTCCTGCTCGTCTCGTATTCCATCAGTTTTCTGTTGCCAAAAATCGGAACTTCCAAATCATCCAATTTCCCGATGTAGGCGTTAAAAGACCCATGGGGGATTAATATTGCGTTCTCTTCTCGCAGAAAATCCTGAATTTCTTTGTTCAGCAAGTCTTCGAAGTTGTTGAGCTCAACGATCTTGTCTGCAATTCCGAAGTTCTTGTAGACAAAAGAGTCTCCGCTTTTACAGAGGCAAATCGTTTCAAAACCCTCGTCCTTTGCTCCACGCAGTATGTTGAGTGCCGAGTGACTTCCAAGTGTCGCAATCTTTATCTTTTCCGGTGAGTAGTTTTTAAGGACTCTTAGAATCTTTTCCCGCAAGTTCATCCCTCCAGCTCTTGATCTTCTCCGCATCTCTGAGCATAAAAGTATTGTTGAAGAGCAAGTAGTCGCATTTGTTCATCAAGTTCCGCAGTTCTTCATCGCTTCGATTCTTGTGGATCCTGAAATACCTAAGCTCCCCATACGTTGGTTCGTTCTCGAAAGGATCGACGACGTGGACAAGTGAAAGTTCTTCACAAATCCTTTTGACCGCTTCACTCTTCCAACCCCTGGGCTCCCAGCCAAAAATGAATTCTCTTTCTATGCTCCTAAAGAACTCCTCCATGTTCTTGAAATTCTCCTTGCTTTCTTTAAAACTCTTTGGAGTTTGAAATAGGATGAAGTTCGATTTCAAAGCTTTTGCAATCGTCTTTGTGACTTCCCATGCTTCAAAAACAGCTTTTATTGGCTTAAAAAACCCTCCGTCATCAACCAAGAACTTCGCTTTACGATAAGTTGGGCTTGAAGGTGGATGAGTTATTATCTGCCAAGCTTTTACCGTGAATTCGAAGCTACTTGGCGCCATTTCTCTCCATTTCTTTGCTGTATCGAGCGATGGAGGCTTGTAAAAAGTTTTTTGCACCTCAACGACTTCAAACTTTTCAAAGTATCTCTCCATCGCAATCGGAAAGCCACAACACCCGATTTTCATCACGCAATTAGATGTTAAGGTTTAAAAAGAGTTGCGCATCAGCTTTTAATTCAGAAAGGGGTCAGGCTACAGTCTTTGCAAGGTATCTCTCGATCGTCTCCCGTAAACTTTTTCTTGTGAAGGGTTTTTCAATCAAACCCTTCGCTCCGGCGTTCAGTAACTCTTTTCCCCTACTCCTTGAAAAGGCAGAAAAACCGATTATAATTGCTTTGGGGTCTATCTTGAGGATTTCGCGTGTCGCATCTACACCATCGATCCCGGGCATAGAGATGTCCATCAAAACGACGTCGGGCTTTTCTTCCACAAAGATCCTTATGCCTTCCAAGGCATCCGAAGCTTCAAAGACTTTGAAGTCCTTGAGCATAATCCTGACGACCTCTCTTATGCTCTCGTCATCGTCGATTATCAACACCTTCGTGCTCATAATAACAATTGTGGTAATGAGAGTTAATAAACTTTTCTATACCTTTCTTATACAAGCCTACGCTACCTTGAGAAAAACCAAAATTTTAGAAAATTATTTTAGAATAGCCACTCAGGGATCTTTTGCCTCGAAACCAAATCACCGAAAGTCTCCCTTTCCCTTATAATTGCAACCTTCTCACCTTCAACGAGAACTTCGGCGCATCTCGGTCTTCCGTTGTATTGGCTGCTCATCGAAAAACCATACGCTCCAGCATCGAGAATCGCAATCAAATCGCCCTTCTCTACTCTCGGGAGCCTTCTATCCCTTGCAAGGATATCTCCACTTTCGCAAATTGGTCCGACTATTGTGTAGATCTCTTCTTCGCCCTCTTTATTTGCGACGAGGACTCTATGGTAGGAACCATACATCGCGGGTCTTATGAGCGTGTTGAAACCCGCATCGACTGCGACGAAATTCTTGAAGCCTTTCTTAACAGCGTTAACCCTCGTTAGCAAGATCGTCGTGTTCCCGACGATGCTTCTTCCGGGCTCAAGCCAAAGTGAGACTTTCGATTTAAGACCTCTTCTTATCTCTTCAAAAACTGGTAAAACTGCGTTTGCTAAATCAAAAGGAGATGGGGCGCCCTTTTCTTCGTAGTCAATTCCAAGCCCCCCGCCCATGTCTATGAAGTCCAAAGATATGCCGAGATCTTCGAGCTCAACTGCGAGCTTTCCCACCTTTCTCAGCGCCTCAACGAACGGTGAAGTGTCGAGTATTTGGCTGCCAATGTGGAAGTGTATCCCCTTCGCCTCGACGTTGTCCATGCTACTTGCAATTTCGTAAGCCTTCTTCGCATCTTCAACCTGGATTCCGAACTTCGACTCTCTCAGACCAGTTGCGATCTTTGGATGAGTCTTTGGATCTATGTCTGGGTTCACACGAAATGCGATTTCAACGCTTTCCCCTTTTTCCTTCGCAATCTTGTTTATCGTAGAGAGCTCATCCAAGCTGTCAACGCTGAACTTAACCTTTGCATCGATTCCAATCCTTATCTCCTCGTCGCTCTTCGAGTTTCCATTGAAGAGGATATCTTCTGATTTAAAGCCAGAGAGTAAAGCTAGGTATAGCTCTCCAGCACTAAAAACGTCCGCTCCAAATCCGTGCTTTGCGATTATTTTCATTATTGCAAGGTTGTTGTTTGCTTTAACCGCGTAGAGAAGCTTACAACCCGAAAAAGCTTTTTTATATGCCTCGATATTCTCTTCAAGCTTCTTTTTAGATGTCACATAGAGCGGAGTCCCAAACTTCTCCGCAAGGTAAACTGTGGACACGTCTTCGATAAAAAGGACTTGATTTCTCCTCGAAAGCATATTAGGAGAGTTCTACTCTTAGCTTTTCTGGATCGTAGCTCCAATCCGCTGGGAGGTAGCCCTTTTCCTTGTAGTAGTTTGAAAGTCTCCAGATCTTCGCTTCGATCAACTGCAATCCTCTTCGGTTGTGTAAATCTTTCTTGTGGACCTCAAGATGTCTTCTGAGCTTCAGGGCTTTCCTTATAAGAGACTTTAGGTCTTCTGGATACCTTGGCTTGATTCCGCTTTCGATCAAGATCTCCACGAGCCTCTTTCCGGTAACTTGCCTCACCGAGGGAACGCCAAAGCGATCTCTTAAGATCATTCCTATCATTGAAGGCTCATAACCCTCGTTGTAGAGCTCTATCACCTTTTTTTCCACATCCTCAGCGCTCATTTCAACCCATTCAGGTGGCTGAGTTCTGTAGACCTTTTTCGATCCAGATTTACCCCTTCTGCTTTTGTGCATCCTCGCCATTCTGAACACCTTTTAAAACGAAGTCTCTTCGAAATTTAAATATTGCGGAGGCTCATCAAAGGATATCCGAGATCCTCTCTCCATTCGAGAACCGCTTCAACTCTCTCTCCTTCGAATTCAACCACAACTCTCGCTCTCAACATCTCGGGAGAGAGCGAAGTGTAACCGAATTTAGAAAGCTTCATTCGCTCTCTATGGATCTCAACTTCCGCTTCGACGACGTATGGTTGAAGCCTTAGGCAGCTTTCCATAGCTTTCTCCAACATTTCAGCGTTTTTTTCAGAGACAGGCGCACCTATGAACTGATGGAACAAAGCTCCTAATTTAATTCCCGCTTCGAACGCAGCAACAACTTTTCGCATCTTTTCACCCCCGGATATGAAGCGTAAAGGAGCGAGATCAGAATGAAGAGGTAACATATCTCCGGGTAAAGGGTTGCAAAAACCAAGAGAATTCCGATTGGAGCGAGTTTTACAGCCTTTATCCTTGGATACCTAAAATCGCTTATCATAAGTATCGAGAAAACGAGGACCGCTATCGTGATCAACTCCAATGGAAAATCGAGTCTAATTAGAGATGTTACCATGATTGCACTCACAGTCGTCGGAACCCCGATGAAATCTTGGCTCGAGATTACGTTAAACCTCGCGAGTCTGAGAATTGAGAAGGCAAGGAGAAGAGATGAAAGGGCAAAGATCTCAGGATGTTTTAAAGCTATGAGAAAAGCTGGGAAGACTGAAAAGGAAATGGTGTCTGCCAAAGAGTCGAGTTCTTTGCCGAGCCTCCCTCTCTCGGTCTTTGAAGCTATCCACCCATCGAGCCCGTCTGCGATGAGTGCGAAGTAAAAGAAGGTGAAACACTTTTCGTAGTCGTAGATCGAATAAACGAGCGCAGTTAATCCGAGAAGGGCGTTTAAAACTGTGAGCGAATCCGCAAGACTAACTTCTCGAAAGATTCTCATCCTTTATCGCCACCGTTTCTCCTGCTTTGACCCTTTCACCCACTCTCCTCACGAATCTATAACCCTCTGGAACTTCGAGCACGACCCTTGATCCAAACCTTATCATCCCAATCCTCTGTCCCTTCTCTACTTCATCGCCCTCTTTGACGTAGCAAACTATCCTCCTCGCAAATACGCCAGCGATCTGCACGACTTTGTAGATACCATCTTCTGCTTGTATCGTTATCTCGTTCATTCTGACGTTCTTTTCTCTTATATAAGCTGGCAAAACCTTTCCTTCGTGGAATTCGACTTTCAGAACCTTTCCCTTCATTGGAGCCCTGTTCACGTGGCAGTCGAATGGAGACATGAAGATCTCAACTCTTGAAGATGATATGTAATCTATTTTACCGTCCGCTGGTGAAATGACACCTTCACCAATTTTTCTTTCAGGATCCCGAAAGAAGTATGCGGTGAAAATCGTGAAAAGAATCAGAAGAATCGAGAGGGGGTAGTAAAGAGCTATCGCTAAAACTGAAAATGCTGAAAGAAAGACCAAAAGCTTTAGGGCGCTTTTCTCGATCAAGTTCTGACACCCCTAACGATCTCATCTTTCAAAGAATAAATGAGTTCTGCAAGCTCAGGGAGTATTCGAAACACTAAGTAAGCGAGGATCATCAAAGATGTCAGCGCTAAGATCTTAGATATAACATGATGCGCGATGTAGAAGCTGTTCTCCCCAAACCAATAGTATGCGTAGCTAACCACAACGAACACGTTCCTAAAAAGGTTCAACAAGTAGATCGTGGGCACGGAAACAAAAAAAGCTTTGAGCTTCCTCGACAAGTCTGCTTTGATCGCAAGAGTGGCCCCGGTGAAAAGAGATATGCTCTCGATAGCAGTGCAGGCGAGGATTATTTCTACTGCGCTGTTTTCGAGCTCCAATGTTTTTCCGTTCAAAAGGATTGGAAGACCGAGGGAATTTCCCAAAACCCAAGTGAGGTAAGCGGTTACTTCGATCAGCGCATCCCCAAGAGCTTCCAAGAATACAAATGGAAAATAAATTGCACAAGCGACAACGGAGAAGGAAGTTATCTCCAAATGTGTTTTTGAATTCCTTTGAAGGAGCGATTTAGCTAATAGGAGAAAAAAGATTCCGCCTAAGAAGAAAAGGGATGCGTTGAAGTAGTCTGAACTCGCAAACTCGATGCTTTTCGTGATCGTTGCGATCGCAAATACGACCCATCCCAAGGATCCGAAGATCTCTTTTTTCGTCATAACGTAGAGGATCATGGGCATCAGCGCAACGGAGGCGATCGATTCCGGTATCATTGCCATTGCATCGCAGAAACGATTTTTAACCTTTGCCAAAAGTTTTAAAAATCGAATTTTTCAAATACTAAGGATTGAGATGGAAGACGTAAAACTCGTTGAACTGCTGTTAACCGCTGAGATATTCAATAGGTTCGAGAATCTGAGCGAAAGCGACATCCCGAGGGATATAAGGAAGACTTTATACAGCAAGAGTAACTTGAAGAGACCCATAGTCATCAAGGAGGACGTCGCAACGAGATACGCTGGAAAAGTCGACCTACCCTTTATCGACTTCAACCCGCTGACGAAGCAGTTGAAGATTACCGCCTTTGAGCTCGCTGTGAAATGGCTTTCGTCAAGAGCAATCGAAGTGATAAAGAGAAACCCAGTTCTCGCCTTCTACTATGAGAACTTCGACTCTCTCGATGTTTCATACGAAAAGGCTAAGAAGGACAATCTTCCCGTGCATGGAGACAAGGAGTGGCTTTTGCAGATGATATCAGAGCTCGAAAAGAACGAGGATTTTAAAGAAATGCTAACTCTGGTCAAGATCTCCTCACCTGAGGAAGTCGAAGTGGACTTAGATTCGATAGCCTTGAACGAAGAACAGATAAACGAGATCAAGAAGCTCGAGGTGGCGATCAACGAAGCAGAGTATCTGAAGAGAATTGGTCTGACGGACATCGGAAAAATCTTGTTCATCGGCCCTCCTGGCACTGGTAAGACGACTACAGCAAGGGCTTTATCAAAACGCTTCTACCTTCCAATTCTTGAAGTCAGATTGTCGATGATTACGAGCCAATACTTGGGCGAAACTTCAAAGAACATAGAGAAGATCTTCGAGGTTGCGAAGAAACTCAGCCCTTGTATTCTCTTCATCGACGAGTTCGACTACGTTGCAAAAACAAGAACGAGCGACGAACATGCGGCGATTAAAAGAGCTGTCAACACCCTCTTAAAGGCTATTGACGACATAAATTTGGTTGAGGACAAAGTTCTTCTGATCGCAGCGACAAATCATCCATCCCTCCTTGATCCAGCAGTTTGGAGGAGATTTGACAAAGTCCTTGAGTTTCCGGAGCCAGAGGAGAGAACGAGAAGGAGAATATTCGAAATATTCTTACGGAGGATCGAAGGAGACTTCGATTTGGATACTCTCGTCAAAGAGACCCAAGGCTTCACGGGTGCAGATATAAAGCTTGTGGTGAGGGAGGCAGTTCTAAAGGCTCTGCTCGAGGGTAGAAGAAGGATAAGTCAAAAAGATTTGCTCGATGCGATCGAAGAAATAAAGGCAAGATTTGTGATGAAGTATGATGGTTAAGCTCCTCGGCACCGGCGATTCTCCCGGGACGCCGATGTTAAACTGCCACTGCCCAACTTGCGAGGATGCGAGGAAAAAAGGGTGGGAAAGAAGGAGATTTTCGTTATTGGTCAAAAACGATGACAAGTTCATCTTGATCGACACTTCTCCAGATCTTAGAAAGCAACTGCTTGAAAACAAAGTTGAGAGGGTAGATGCGGTTATATGGACACATCCTCATTTTGACCACTTCAGCGGTTTTGGAGAATTCTACAGAGTTCAAGGAAACTTAGAAGTCTACACAACGCCATCGATTCACGAAAGCATTGGTAGATTCATGCAGTTTCTGAGTTATAGGAAAAGAGAAGTAGAGGAATTTCAGAGCTTCAAGATCTCGAACATCGAATTCACACTTTTTCCCGTTAATCATCCACCTGTCGACGCAGTGGGGGTAAAGATAGAGTGGAACAACTTTAAAGTCGTCGTTACTGGGGACACGAACGCAAGCATCGATGAAAAGAGTTTATCCGAGATTGAAAAACCAGATCTTCTGATCGCAAACGCCATAGCTCCGAGTGGGAAGTTCAAGAAGCACATGAACGCTAAGGAAGCTATGATCCTGGGTGAGCGTCTTGGAGCGAAAAAAATAGTTCTCTCCCACCTTGGTCACTTTTATCCGCCCCACAAATCTGCGATCAAAATCTTTCCACTCGGGGAGGATTATCAAGAGTTCTACTTCGGAGAGGGAAAGCTCGATGAATTCCTTGGGGATTGACGTAGGCGGCGCAAACTTAAAGGTAGCTGGAAACGGGGTTTCGGAGATAATCTATTTTCCAATGTGGAAAATGGCTGGAAATCTCAAATACAAGCTTGAGGAGATTGCAAAGAGATATGGGGCAGAAAAGGCCGGGATAGTAATAACCGCAGAACTCGCAGACGTCTTCAGGAACAAAGAGGAGGGGATTAGATTTGTTGAAAAAGTCTGCAGAGAAGTTTTTAAAGACGTTCACTTCTTAGACCTCCATGGCAATCTTGTAAAGGAGATAAAAAATCCAAGGTTATTCTCTGCGAGCAACTGGGTTGCTTCTGTTTCTTTTCTACTCTCCGAAGGCTATAGAGATTTTTTGTTCGTCGACATAGGCTCAACAACCACGGATTTGATCCCCGTGAAAGAAAAAGCACCTCCTGCAAGAACGGATTTTGAGAGACTGCAGAATGGGGAGCTGATATACTTTGGTGTGCTGAGAACTCCAGTCTTCCATGTTCTGAGAAGTTTTGAAAAGGCAAAGCTTTGTCCAGAGTTCTTTGCGATAACTGCGGATGTTTTTAGAATCACTGGGGACCTAAATGAGGAAGAATACACATGCGAAACTCCCGATGGGAAGGGAAAGAGTGTCGAAGATTGCATGCGGAGAATAGCGAGAACTGTGTGTTGCGATCTCGAAGAACTTGGGAAAGAGAGTGCTAAGAAGATTGCGATGAACGCCAAGAAGTCGATGATAAGAGTTTTGCAGAGAGAAATAAAGAGAAAGATTGAAGAAAATGGATTAAAACAAGTTCTCGCCTGTGGGATTGGAGAATTTCTCGTCGAAGAAAGTTACGAATGCGTGCGGTTGTCGAAGATATACGGAGAGTTTTCAAAGCTCTTTCCAGCCTTTGCGATGTTCAAGCTTGTCGAAAACCTCTGAATAATATAGGACTTCGCAGGAGTGTTCAGCGTAACAGGCTTTGTTGAAAGCTTCCCTAAGGCTCTTTCCAGCGGAGTAAATCCCGTGCCCTCTTGCGATTACAACGCCGTGCTCACGAATTTTTTTAGCAATCGCATTAGCATAACTTTCTCCACCAAACTCTTCTTTCACGACTTCAATCTTGCCGAAGTATAGCTTTCCCTCAAGATCCAACGGAATTATTTCATCTTTTCTCAAACTTAAAACCACATTAAAGACTCCATGACAGTGAAGAACTGCGTTAAAGTCTGAAGTTTCGTAGATCTTCGCATGAACTGCTTTATCGCGAGACGCATTCGGGGAGTCGATTGGGACGAAGTCGGATTCTTCGAGGCTTTCGAGATTTGATCCGGTTTTTGTTATCATAATTCTTCCATTCTCCTTGAAGCTGAGGTTTCCACTCGCTCCATCGATCAGCTTAGAATGAAATAGGAGCTTTCCAACGTAGATGGCCTCTTTTATCATGAACGCAAATCAACGAAATCTTTAAAAACCTTTTTCTCCACACTAACTTAGTGCCCACAGGGGCTTTTTTGGGTGAAGCTATGGAGGAAAAAATCTATAAGGGAACAACGACGGTGGGTTTGGTCTGCAAAGATGGAGTAGTCATGGCTACCGAGAAAAGGGCTACGATGGGGCATTTCATCGCGAGCAGAACTGCGAAGAAGATATACCAAGTCGCGGACAGAATAGCGATGACCACCGCTGGTAGCGTTGGTGATGCACAGTTCCTTGCGAGGCTGATAAAAGTTGAGGCAAATCTATACGAGATAAGGAGAGAGAGAAAGCCTTCCGTTAGGGCGATTGCAACTCTGACTTCGAATTTGCTGAACTCTTACCGGTTCTATCCCTACATCGTCCAGCTGTTGATCGGCGGCATAGATGATGAAGGGGCAAAGATATTCTCAATCGACCCAATAGGTGGGGCCATAGAAGAAAGAGACATAGTGGCAACTGGAAGCGGAAGCTTAACAGCCTACGGCGTTCTTGAAGACAGGTTTAACCCAGAGATGAGCACGAACGAAGCAGTAGAGCTTGCTGTAAGGGCGATATTTTCAGCGATGAAACGCGACTCCGCTTCTGGCGATGGGATCGACGTCGTCAGAATAACGGAGAGGGAGTATTACCAATTCGAAGCCAAGGAGATAGATGCGATAATCGCAAAATTCAGAAAGTAAGATGGAGACGGATGAGATAAAGAAGAGGGTTAAGGAGCTTGTTCCGAAGAATATAAGGATTAAAGACGTAGAATTAGAGGGACCTTTGCTCGTAGTTTACATCGAGAATCCGCAGGAGCTCGCAGAGGTCGATATCGTAAAGAAGTTGGCTAAGGAACTGAGAAAACGCATCGTCATTCGACCTGATCCGAAAATATTGAAGCCTAAGGCTGAGGCAAAGGATATAATAAAGAAGGTAGTGCCGGAAGAGGCGAAGATATCGAGCATAGAATTCGACGATGAAAATGGAGAAGTTATAATCGAGGCAGAGAAACCTGGAATTGTCATTGGAAGACAGGGAATTACTTTTAGGGAAATAATGAAAGAAGTTGGCTGGAGTCCGAGAGTTGTTAGAACTCCACCTTTAAAATCCAAGATCATAGAGAGCGTTCGAAATTATCTAACGAACGTGAGAGAAGAGAGACAAAAGGAGCTCAGGAGAATTGGGCTGAGAATTCATAGAGTGGTTCTTCCAGATGGAAACTGGGTAAGGGTCACGTTCCTTGGCGGATGCAGAGAAGTGGGGAGAAGCTGTTACCTCTTGCAGACAAGGCACAGCAAAGTCCTCATCGACTGCGGAGTAAACGTGAGCAATCTATCTGAAACACCTTACCTATACTTGCCAGAAGTCCAACCCTTGGACTCCGTGGACGCGGTTGTGATCACGCATGCTCACCTCGACCACTGCGGACTAGTGCCATTGCTTTACAAGTTCAACTACAACGGACCAATCTACGTAACTCCACCGACAAGGGATCTGATGGTTCTTCTTCAGATCGACTTTATAGAAGTTGCGGAAAGAGAAAAAGAGGCTATTTACAGCTCTGCAATGGTTAAAGAGGCTTTAAAGCGCACCATAACATTAAACTACGGTGAAGTGACGGACATAAGCCCAGATCTGAGGTTGACTTTCTACAACGCTGGACACATCTTGGGTTCTGCGATCGCACACTTTCACGTTGGCGAGGGACTTTACAACATCGCTTTCACCGGAGATTTCAAGTTTGAGAAGACTCGACTTTTCGACAAAGCTGCGACGAACTTTCCAAGGCTCGAAGCTTTGATCATGGAGGCAACTTATGGCGGAGCAAATGATTTTCAGCCATCAAGAGCTGAGGCTGAGCAGAAGCTGGTCGAGATCATCAACGAAACCATAGAAAAAGGCGGTAAAGTCCTCATACCGACCTTTGCGGTTGGGAGGAGTCAAGAGGTGATGATAGTTCTCGAAGAGGCGATAAGGGAGAAGAAGTTGAAAGAGGTTCCGATATACATCGATGGAATGATATACGAGGCTACTGCAATCCATACAGCTTATCCGGAGTATCTGAACTCAACCCTCAGAGATCTGATCTTCTACAACGGAATAAACCCATTCATAAGCGAGAGCTTCGTTCGTGTCGACTCTGCAGAGAAGAGAGAGAGCGTTATCAACGATCCATCGCCTTGTGTGATCATAGCTCCATCTGGAATGCTGAACGGTGGGCCAGTGATGGAGTACTTTAGACACCTTGCAGAGAACGAGAAGAACACGTTGATATTCGTCGGATACCAAGCAGAGGGGACCCTCGGCAGAAAGGTGCAAAAAGGTTGGAAGGAGATACCTTTCCCAGTCAACGGAAGGAGAGAAGTCGTTAACGTTAGAATGCGTGTCGAGACAGTAGATGGTTTTTCAGGGCATTCAGACAGGAAACAGCTCGTAAACTACATCAAGTTTCTAAATCCAAAGCCCTCGAAGATAATAACTGTGCATGGAGATGAAAACAAGTGCATCGAACTCGCTTCAACGATCTACAAGACCTACAAGATCGAAACAAGAGCGCCGATGAACATGGAAACCGTAAGGTTCTTTTAGTCAAGTATGAGTTTTAAAGCCTCTATTTTTGTATTAAAAGGCATTTCTTCGCTTATTATCGCCCCACTAAAGTCCGGAAACTCCGTCAAGATCTCATCTGCTTGCCTCCTGCTTTCCATTATCTCCTGAACCGTGCCACTTCTCGTTAGGCAGAAGAACCTTGCTCTCGGTTTGCATCGTTTCGCGATCTCTATCACCGCTTCCCCTTCCCAAGAACCAAGAGTTGCGACAAAAACAAGGGTTTCGTAGCCTTCGAGTGTCTTTAAAAGAGATTCTAAGTTTGTTTCAATTCCAAAGAAGAAGACGTCGATTTCAATGTCCTTTGTGGCTTCCTCAACGATTTTTTCATTCCTCTTACCGACGAGAACAATGGATTTACCCACGAAAATCTTGAATCTGGAAGTATTAAAGCATTTCGAGATTTCTTAGGCAGTGTCTAAGGATGACTTTTCTTTTTTTTAGCAAGAATTTTTCTCCGCAACTCGTATTCTTGCGCCTTCTCGTAGTTTTCCGTTTCTCGGTAACACTGGATGAGGTTATCGTAAACTTCCAAAACTCTATCTGGGATCGCATTTTCAAACTTTAGTGCGGACTCAAAAAAAGACACCGCTTTTTCTGGCTTCTTCTTTGCGTAGTATTCTCCAATCTCTATCAAAGTGTTTGCGTAGTCCGCATCGTTGATTCTTAGATTTTCAAAAAGCTCTTTTGCGATTATAAAACTCTTCTCAAGGACTTTTTCCGCTTTTGCTTCGTTCCCCCTCCTTTCAAGAACTCCTGCCAATTTTTTAAAATTCTCTGCGAGAGATTTTGCTGAATTCTCGTCGAACTCTTCTCTCAGCTCGAACGCTTCGTTTAAAAACTTTTCAGCTTTTTTATCTTCCCTCTTTACATATAGATCTCCAAGCTCTAAGCAGATAAGCGCCAAGATTTTTTTCGAGTCCTTCTCCAACATTGATAAACCCTTTGCCTTCCAGTAAAAAGCTAAGAGTATCTCTTCAAACTTCTCTTCGGAAAACCCAAGAGATTTCAAATGATCTCTTAGCCCATCCAAGCCGTGTTTTCCGCTACCAATCAGCGATTTCGTGATCTTGGGGAAAACCTCAATCTCCGACTTCACACCAAAGAGGAGCTCCGAAACGTTTTTTGTCAAGAACTTCGATTTTATGTATTCCAAAGTCTTCTCACTAACCCTACCAAAAGTCTCGTATTCTGAAAGAGCAATTTTCAAGTCTTTTCTTTCAATCTTCTCCGATACTTCTTCAGCGATGGCTCGATCGAAGCCCATTTCGAGGAGAATGCGCATGAATCTGAACCTCTCGAGAGATTCCATATTTTTCATTATGTAAATAATTTTAAAAACTTTTTGTGACGAAATAGGGCATACCACAAGAGTTTGCTCCGATTTCATTAAATATTTATAAAGGTTGATCAACCGCAACCATGGACGCTGAAAGACTCGCGGAAAAAGTTGGTAGCGCACCTTGGTATAGGTTACTTGGGATGAAGATAGAACTCGGAGATACGATCGCCATCGTTCTCGAAGTTCAGGAAAAACATTTGCAAGCCCTTGGCGTTGCACATGGTGGAGTTATTGCGAGCGTTCTCGATTCAGCCATTGGGCTCAACATAAACAAGGAGCTCGTTGCCAAGAAGAAATTAGCGGTAACCTCCCAGCTTAACGTTCACTACCTAAAACCCGTGACCCCAGGAAAGATTAGGGCGACTGCAAAACCACTATACATAGGTTCAAAAGTTGCTGTTGGATTTGGGGAGCTTAAGGATGAAAAAGAAGACACTCTCGCAGTTGCTACGGCGACTTTCTACATCCGCGAAGATAGCGGGATATTTCAGTAAAGTTTAAGGATTAGGACTTTGAGTGTTGTTCATGAAACTCGGTTTCGTTGGTGCTGGGAGAGTTGGCAGCGTAACTGCGTTTACTTGTCTCTTGAACATCGAATTGGATGAGATCGCCTTAGTAGATGTTTTGGGAGACTTGGCTATCGGTGAAGCTATGGATCTCTCACATGCCGCTTCTGCGATTGGAAAGTTCCCGAAGATAGTTGGGGGTAGCGATTACAAACTACTGGGGGGTAGCGATATAATCGTGGTCACCGCAGGGCTCGCGAGGAAACCGGGAATGACGAGACTCGACCTTGCGGTGAAGAACACGGATATAGTTAGGGGGATCGCTAAGAAAATAGTGGAAAATTCCCCCGAAAGCAAAGTTCTCGTGGTCACGAATCCAATGGACCTCATGACCTACGTGATGTGGAAGGAAACTGGAAAAAGCAGAGAAGAAGTCTTTGGCATGGGGAACGTTCTGGACTCCTCGAGGCTCGCGAGAGTTTTGCATGACATGAATGCAAAAGTCGAAAAAGCCTGGATAATCGGCGAACATGGTGATACTATGTTCATAGCAAAGAGCTTGACAAAGTTCGCTTGTGAAGTGGATTGGGGATTAGCAGAAAAAACGACGAGAGAAGTTGCAGCGGAAGTGATAAAGAGAAAGGGTGCAACGATCTTCGGTCCAGCGGTTTCGATATACCGAATGGTAAAAGCGGTGCTCGAAGACAAAGGGGAGATTATGCCCACAAGCGTCGTTCTCCAAGGCGAATACGGTATAAAGGACGTCGCAATCGGCATTCCAGCGAAGTTGAGCAACAGAGGAGCAGAAGTTGTCGAAGTTAAGCTAAGCGAGGAAGACCTGGAGAAACTCAAAAAGTCTGCAGAAGTGTTGAGAGAGAAGCTAAGGGAGATAGGGTATTAATCAATAATTTTTATAAAAATTCTTTCCCCACTTATTTCAAAGCTCGCTTTGATGCGAAAGTGATCAAAAAGCGCTTTTATTATCGATTTAGTAACGATTACGTTCTCTGCAACCGTTCTAAATATGAACTCGCCCTCCCTCACCTTCGTAAATTCTCCTCCACCCCCGAACTCGATTGTTTTAAGAACTTCTTCAGCCTTCTCAGCGTTTTTTGCACCTTCTTTCCACTTATTCCATACGTAAAAGAGATTTGCAAGCCCATGAATTCCCTTCAAGAAATCTAAGTCGTTTTCGAGTTCTTGGGGAGAAAAT
>JBKBUO010000030.1:16785-19400 GCA_046290005.1 Archaeoglobaceae archaeon
AAATTTCTCTTGGATTTTCTTAAGAAGAGCTCTGTAAAGCTCTTTGTCTATTATGACGTATTGTCTGAGCTCAACGTTGTATACGTGAAATGCAAGCCTGACGTAATCTTTTGGAATTCTATCTATGTTGTATCCAGCGGTTTTGAACGCTTTGAAGATTCTGTAGTATAATTCAAGGGCGTTCCTAAAAACCTGACTGTAGCTTTCCATACCCTCTTTACGGAGATCTTCGAGCAGTTCTATGTCGCTGTCGGTGAGGGAAACGGTTAATCGGTGGTACAACTTCATGTATTAAGATCCCGATATACGTATTTAAAACTTTAGACACAGTTGCTTCAAAGCACCAAAAGCTCGGCAAAAGAAAGTCTTAAATTGCTAAAAGCAATAGATGGTGTGAAATGACAAAGACCGTAAAAGACTTACTCGTCGAGATCCGAGACGCGAGCGAGTTGGTGATAGATCTCGCATACTCTTCTGTGTTATACGACGCAGAGGACATAGCTGAAGAGGTCCTTGAGCTCGAAGCAAAGTCATACGAGTTGTTGAACGAGCTTAGGACGATTGCAACACTATCAGTTAGAAGGATCGAGGATGCGAAGAAGATATCTGCAATTCTTCAAGTTGCAAATGCAAGTCAGAAGATGTGTAGCGCTGCAGGCGACAAGTCTGCACTCGTTCTTCGGGGATACAAGTTAACAAAGGATATCGTGAAGCTGATCTTGAACCACTCCGAGGAGACAATACTAAAGCTAACCGTTCCCGAAAACTCTCAGATTGCGGGGAAAACCCTCGGAGAGATTAGATTCCAAAAGGTCACGGGAATGAGGGTCATCGCAATAAAAAGAGATTTCGAGTGGATTTTCAATGTAAACAGAGATACGAGGATACTGCGAAACGACGTTCTATTTGTTCGCGGAGATCCAAACATGGTTCCAAGAGTATATGAGTTCGTTCTTGGTGAGAGGAAAGAGCTTGAAACCGCAGTCGAGCTTGAAATTCCAGAACTTGACAGAGCAGTTGATATTCTCATTGAAATGAAAAACTTGTCCGAACTTGCGGTCGATTTAGCTTATTCTTCACTTATCTATGGAAACGAAGACGTTGCACTCGAAGTTGTTTATTTAGAAAGCACTGTGGACAACCTCAAGTTCGAACTGGAGAAGTCCATATTACTCGCGAGTAAAAAGTTAAGCGATCCCTCTACGCTGATACCGATTCTTGAGCTTGCTCATAGCTCCGAACAAATCGCAGATGCTGCGAGAGAAATAGCGGAGGTCTTGCTTAAGAAGATGGAGCTACCACCAATCTTTAAGGATGCTATGAAGAAAACAGGCGAGATCTTGGTGATTGCCACGGTTTGTGAAGACTCAAAACTTCAAGGAAAAACTCTTGGTGAGGCAAGGGTAGAGACGAACACTGGAATGCACGTTATAGCTGTGAAGAGGAAGGGAGAATGGATAACGAGACCAACTGCGAACACTAAGATCTTCGCGGGGGATTTATTGTTCGCAAAAGGTCCAAGGGATGGTGAAAAAGAGCTGGCAAACATCTGTGCTACGGTTAAGAAACAAGTTCTTTGAGCTTCTTCACGAGCTCTCTTTTAATCTTTGAGTTTCTCCCCGATTCGCATACCATGGTTCTGACGCCTATTATATCCGGGGATAGCTCTTTCAAAGTCTCCAAGTGATCCCAACCCAAATTTCCCGCAAGTGCGCAGAGCATTCCATTTTCCTTCGCCATTTTTACGAATTTACGCATGTTTTCGAGTTTCATGTGGTCAAATATCGAAGTTCCATCTTTTATCGCTGTGTCTACCATCACAACGTCTGCGCCATGCTTTGCCGAGATCTCGGGCAACTTCAAAGGATCTATTGAGTTTATTCTATAAAAGTCTCCATATCCAGCGATCACAACTCTCTTTGCATCATCGTAATCTTTAACCGCCTTTACGACTGCTCTCACCATTTCTTCCGCTTCCTCCTCGTTTTTAACGCCATAGAGCCCTATTTTCACGTAATCCGCTCCCGCGATCGCTGCACCGAGAGCTGCGAGGCTTGCGGTTCCGGGCTTGAAAGGCATGTCTCCAGTCGTGGCACTGACCTCCTTTTTGAACCTCTTTGCGATGCTCGCAATATCCCTTATAACCCATGGGAAATTTGCACCAAGAGAACCTTCAGCCGGGTTCTTTACATCTATTATATCCGCCCCTCCCTCAATCGCCTCCAAAGCCTCGCTTAAGTCCTTTGGACTGACCAGAACGAGCATCAAAAAATGTTTTTCAGATGGTATATATGTTTTTTGAAACTTTTATATCGCCTTCGCAGAGATTCTTGCATGGAGGTCAAGCCGATTAAGGTAAGAAGAGGAATTAGAGTCTCCGAAATGATCGAATCTTTTTCTTTCTCAGCATTTAACGCTCGTAGACTTGCGGAATCTGCAAAGCTTTGGAAAAAAATGGTTGAAGAGGGAGCCTTTATTTTTTTAACCCTCGCTGGAGCGATGATACCCGCGGGGATGAGAGAAGTGGTCAAGGATCTGCTTGAAAATGAACTCGTCAACTCTTTAATTCTCACAGGAGCGAATCTTGTCCACGAAATATGCGAAGCCCTTGGTTT
>JBKBUO010000031.1:0-18115 GCA_046290005.1 Archaeoglobaceae archaeon
TTGTCCCCAATCGCGATGTCCTCGGAACGGATCTTCTCATCCCCTCCCTGGGCTGAGATTATTTCCTTGAACTTCTCCAACGTCTTACCGCTTTCAAATATTTTCCTCGCGTAGCCATAGCCATCGTTTGCAATTCCAGTCATCTCGAAGAGGATTCCAGCAAAGCTCAGCGCTTTGTCGACCAATGGATTATCGACGCTGTTGTTCTCGAGAATGCTCAGAATCTCCTTCGCTTCAAGCGATGGTCCCACTGCGTTTCCAACTGGCTGAGAGCCGTCAGTTAAAGTAGCGGTAACCCTAAGTCCAAGTTTTCTCCCAAGTTCGACCATCTTGTTTGCAAAACTCCTTCCAACCTCGATGTTCTCTATCTTCATGTGTTCCCCAACCGGTATATCGAATACGACGAATTGCGCACCGTTTCCAAGTTTTTTGGACAGAAGGCTTGCAACTAAATGTGGCTTTGGACTTATCCCAAGCTGGTATTCGACGCGGATTATTCTATCATCTGCTGGAGCTATATTTCCACTCCATGCAATAATTCCCCCAACCTTCTCAGTTATCTCCTTTATCTCGTCTGTGCTAAGGTTCACGTTTGCGAGAACTTCCATCGTATCTGCGGTTCCACTTGCAGAAGTTATTGCTCTGCTTGCGGTCTTTGGGATGAGAAGACCAGATGCTGCGACTGTTGGGACAGTTATCATTGGAAATCTGTTGCTCGGTAAACCGCCAACGCTATGAACGTCTACGACTACGCCTCTTTCAAAGGAAATCCTCTCTCCGTTCTCGACGATTGCTTCGATCATCCACTGAAGTTCGTCGTCGCTCATGCCAAGGATCTCGTTCGCGAGGATAAAAGCGGAGATCTCTAACTCGTTCAAAACGTTCTTAGATATGTCAGACACTATGGTCCTCATCTCGTAGCTCGTCAGCTTCGCACCATCGAGCTTTTTCCTTATGAATTCAACCGATTTTGGACGTGAAACTGGGAAAACCTCTGCTACGCATCCTCCTTCAATTCTACACACCTCCGCAGTAGAGCTGCAAACACCGATTTCACCTTGCTCAAGTATCTCTGCAATGTCAATCTCCGCGACAAACGATTCTTTTCCAACTACAACCTTCACCCTGTCTCCCGGAATCACTCCAAGCTCGTCTGCATCGTTTGGATTCAGCAGTGCACTCAACTTCTCACTTCTCAACGGAAGTGTTCGCATCTTTAACTTCATTAGGGTTGAGTTGTCGAAAGAATATTAATCTTTTTCCTAAAAAACTTGCAGACTTCTCACATCCTTGAGCTTGGTTTATGAAATTTCCTCACAGATAGACTTAAAATCCTGAACAACTATCCGATTTGAATGCGTGTTGGTGTGCAATTGCCCGATGGGTTGAAGAGAAGAGCCATAGAGATATGTGAAAAACTCGGAAGCTTTATGCTTAGCGCTGAAACTTGCTTCGGAGCTTGTGACATCGATTTAGCCCTTTTAGAAGACGTCGACGTGCTTTATCACTACGCGCATACGAAGCTTTTGGACATTGAAAAAGTCGTTTACGTTCCTTTTTACGTGGACTACGAAGTAGAGAAAGTTGCAGAGAAGTTAGAGGATATCAAGGAGAGAAATATAGCCTTGATCTCAACTGCACAATACTGCCAAAAGTTGCCCGAGTTGAAAGAAATGCTTGAGAAACGAGGTTTTTCCGTCGAGCTTAAAAAGGGAACTTCGAGAGTCGAAATGCCTGGACAAGTCCTTGGCTGTGATTACTCTTCTCTAAAAGACGCTAAAGTGGATGCAATCGTTTTCGTAGGTGATGGTATTTTTCACGCGAGAGGTGCACTCTTATACACAGGGAAAAAAGTTTATTCGATCAACCCATTGAGCTTTGAGCTCCAGGAGATGGACGCAAGGGATTTTTTGAGAGACCGTTACTTTCTGATCTCGAGATGCGTTGGACTGAAGAACCTCGGGATCCTTGTATCAACGAAAAAGGGACAAAAGAGGTTGAAATTGGCGGAGAAGATAAGGGAAAAGGCTTTGAAACACGGATTAAAAGCAATAATCGTATACATTGGAGAGATAACTCCAGAAAAGCTTGAAAATTTACCATTTGATTTCTATGTGAACACTGCGTGTCCAAGAATAAGCTACGACGATTATAAAAGGTTCAAGGTGCCAATAATCACTCCCCAAGAGTTCGAAGTGCTGCTCGGGGAAAGGAGCGACTTGGTGGTCGATGAGATTGAGTTGGAAAAAGAAAAATAAAGGAACTATAGCAAAAACTCATGAGACCACACGTTTTCGTGAACGTCGCTGCGAGCATCGATGGAAAGATAAGTGACGAGAGCAAAAAACAGCTCAGGATCTCTTGCGGAGAAGATTTGCGAAGGGTTGACGAGCTAAGAGCGAGTGCAGATGCGATAATGGTTGGAATCGGAACAATTCTTTCAGACGATCCAAAACTGAACGTGAAGAGCGAGGATCTCAGAAAGAGAAGAGTTCTCGAAGGAAAGAGTGAAGATCCAATAAAAGTCGTCGTTGACAGTAAGTGCAGGATTCCCGAAAATGCAAGGGTTTTGGAAGGTAGAACGATCGTTGCGGTTTCAAAGCTTGCGGAAAAAGAGAGGTTGGAAAGAATTGCAAAGAAGGCAGAAGTCGTGGTCTTTGGAGAAGAAAAAGTTGAACTTAAACCCCTTCTGAACTACCTTTACGAGAGGGGAATAAAAAGGCTCATGGTCGAAGGTGGAGGAACCCTGATATCTTCGTTGCTCAAAGAAGGCCTCGTGGACGAGATCTTCGTATACTTTGCTCCAATAATCATAGGTGGTGAAAGATCACCAACGATCTGCGATGGGAGATCTTTTGAAAAACCTCTTCAGTTTGAGATCGTAAGCGTTGAAAGACTTGGAAAAGGAATCTTAGTCCACCTCAAAGCTCAAGAATTTCAATGAGCTCCTTTGCAATTCTCTCTCCTTCCTCTTTGCTCGACGCAGTCGTTATCACATAGATCTCCTGACTCGAAGAGCCATATGAGAGAATCGCTCTGAGATTTCCCCTTTCGTCGACTCTCGTTATCTTAAACCTCAAACCGTGACCAGTTCTCGGTTTTGTCCCTATTCTCCCGAAGATCACCTTCTTAACCTCGCTGTGGGAGAGCAGTTTACCAACTATCTCAAGCCCATCCCTTCCTCCAACAACGGTTTTGTGCTTTCCGCTGAAGCTCATAGTGATCGAGCTTTTTGTTAATCTCGCACTCGTTTGTTGATAAAACTGTTTTCTGAAGAAAGCTTTATCTATTTCAGAATTTGCGCATAACATGCTCTTCGACTCGCACGTCCACTCGGAAGGGTTGGGTGTGACGGAGCTCAGGAAGATGAAGGAAAGTGGAATAGAGAAGATCTGTAGCCTTTCATTCTATCCAGTAAAGCCCTTTTTTCCGCAAACGTTGATCGATGCCTTCAGAAAGCTTGAAGAATTCGAAAGGAGAAGATGTGAAGCCCTCGGTATAGAAATGTTCGCCGGAGTTGGAATCCATCCACGTTGCATTCCCCCAGATCACGCAACGGTAATCGAACACCTCGAGGCGAACGAATGGGACCTCTTTGGAGAGATAGGACTTGAAAATGCTACGAGCGAAGAGATAAAAGTTTTCGAAGATCATCTGAGGGTTGCAAAAGCAAAAGAGATTCCATGCGTGATACACACACCAAGAAATAACAAAAGGATCGTGACCCAAAAGATACTCGATGTGCTCGAGGGCATCTCTTTCCCACCAGAGCTCGCAGTCGTGGATCACGTTAATCTCGAGAACCTCGATCTTGTCTTAGAGAAGGATTACTGGATTGGTCTGACCGTTCAGCTTGGAAAGCTAAGCGCTGAAGATGTTGCAGAGATCGTTAGAGAGCATGGTAGCGAGAGGTTCATCGTGAACAGCGATTCTGGCTATGGAAATGAGTTCGTAACTGCGGTAGCAGAAGTAGCAAAGGTTGTTGGAAAAGAAGCGGAAAAGATCTGCTCAAAGAACGCCGAAAAGTTCTTGGATGTCTGATATGCGCCCAACGCTTGACGAGTATTTCATGGAGATAGCAAAGGTTGTTGCAAAACGCTCAACTTGCCTTCGCCAGAAGGTTGGTGCGGTAATAGTCAAAGATAAGCGAATACTGGCGACTGGTTACAACGGTGCACCCTCGAATTTACCGCACTGCGATGAAGTTGGATGTCTTCGCGAAAAGCTAAGGGTTCCAAGTGGGGAAAGACAAGAGCTGTGTCGAGGAGTTCACGCGGAGCAGAATGCGATAATACAAGCTGCGAAGTTTGGAATAAGCGTCGAAGGTGCAACGCTCTACTCGACACACTGTCCATGCATAACGTGCGCAAAGATCATAATAAACGCTGGAATCAAGTGTGTCGTCTACGGCAAAGAATACGCAGACAAAAATGGTTTGATTTTGCTCGAAGAAGCAGGGATAGAGCTCAGATATTTTCCCGTTGAGTGATCGTTCGTGGAGTTAAAATTTGAGAGTTTGTTGCGAAGAAAGATTTTTATATAAGTTAAAGATATGACCTGTATATGGTCGATCCGAGTGTTCACTCTCTTTTGCTAAAGAAGTTTAAAAAGATTGGGGTCTCTGAACTTTGTGCGCCAAGGAAGGAGGACATTAACAATGAGGACATAAAGAATTTAGCCATGCGACTAAAAGGACGTTCGGATTCAGAAACTCTTAACAACGTATTAGAATGGCAAGAGAAGAACATCGTATACTGGAGTGAAAGAAGAATTGCAGACCGGACTATTGCAGCTGGTATATCGGACATGATTATTTTCAAAGACTGGAACGTGTTCGAAATAACCGCAGTAGCGATCTTGTTCCCGGTGCGGTGCTTTATCTAATAAAAAAAGATGCTTTTCGACTGAGCTTGCCTGTAAGTAAAATTTATAAATATAAATTGGCGATATGCAGAGATTACGCCAAGCTGACGGCGAGTTTGCTCCTAAATTTGTTCCCTAAAAATAGTATATACTTCATCACGATTCCAGGACACGTCGCAACGGTTATCGAGATCGACGGTAAGCTCTACGTTCTGGATCAACGGATGCCAATTTCGAGTCCGATTGCATGGCTAATAAAATGGTGCAAAGATAAAGCGGATTTATGGGAAATAAAAGAGGAAGATGGAAAGATAGAGACGAGGTTTTTTAAAACCGTAAAGGCCGATAAGAGGTTAAGATTAAATAGAAAAACCTCAGAAGAAGTTGTCTCGACTGTAGAAAAAGCGATGAACGAAAAGGGGAACGACGTTGAATATGTTTTCAAAGATTATTCCAAATTATACGACATCGACGATCCTATAATCAGAGAATCCTTGGAAAGGACAATATGGAACAAGATTAAAAATGAATTTTTGAGCAACTCTTCTAAAATCGAAGGATTAGAGTTAAAATCCGACGAAAAAGACCTGGTTTTAAAAATATATTTCAAGGTGTGAAAACGGGAATCGAAATAGATCGAGGAGGATGATCCAAAAACAAAAAAAACCCGAATCAGCATTAATTAGGCGATCACTTGCCCTTCCTCTCCTTAGACTTCGGTCTAAGCCCTCGATAACCGCATTTCCTACAAGTCTCCGCCTTTATCGGATTCCTCGCATTACAGCGCATGCATATCTTAACGTTGAAAAGCCTTGCCTCCGCCTCAGGAAACCTCGCCATGCACGATGAATCTTAAGTCGATATATAACCTTTCTGCATCACTTGACCTCGAAATTTCTAAGAAAATCTTTGTCAACTTTTCGATTTCTTGCGATCGCATCCTCTAGCGTATCCTTTTGCGACCTGTAAAGAATCCCGAGCGCTATTTTGTCCTTTTCACTCATCTTTTCGATCAAATCCTTTTCGCTTAACGGATTTTCTACGTAATAGATCCTCTGTTCAAACCAATCTCTCGTCATCAGATCGTTGTAGGTAACACAGGGTTGCAATATGTCGATTATTGCACTTCCCCTGTGAAGAATTGCTTCCTTCATCATCTCTTTCATTTCTCTCATGTGATACGCATAGGCCCTTGCGATGAAGCCGTAACCAGAAGAAAAGGCTAAGAGGACGGGATTCACACCATCTTGAACGTTTGGGCGTGTCATGGCTTTTAGCTTAACTTCCCTCATCAAAGTAGCCCCTGCTTGCCCCTTTGTGAGTCCATAGACTGCGTTATCGTGTATGAAAACCTTGACATCCGCGTTTCTCCTTCCCAAGGCTACGAAGTGCCCAGCACCGATGCCGAGCAAATCTCCATCACCACCGCAAACGATCACTGTCAAATGCGGATTTGCGAGCTTGATACCAGTCGCAACCGGGATTGCCCTTCCATGGATCGCATGAACGTTGCTTCCTCTGATGTAGTAAACAATCCTCGATGCGCAACCAATTCCACCAACTATCACCAACCTCCTTGGTTCGATTTCAAGCTCTGAAACAGCTTTTCTCAGAGCACTTAGAATTCCGTAGTTCCCGCAACCCGGACACCATTGTATCCATGCACCCGTTTTGTATTCATACTCCTCCACTGAGGATCACCTCTTTTTCTCCCTTTTTAACAGCTCTAATCGCTTCTTTGACTTCATTCTCGTAAATAGGTCTTCCGTTGAGCTTCTTTGCAACAGCATCTACCCTACAGCATGTCCTCAGCAAGAAAGACAGTTGACCCAAGTTGGACTCTATGCAGAGAACTCTACCACTAATGGCATTTGACAAGTCTGGAAATGGGCTCAGTATTCGAACCTGGACGAACTTAATGTCCTCCGCATCCTTGATTGCGCTAAGGATTGCATTTTTCGTTGAACCAAAGGATACAACAGTTATTTCTGCATCTTCATCACCATAGATCGCGAAAGAATCGTTTTTAAGGCTTCTTGCAATCGTTCTAAACTTTCTTTCCCTCTTCAGCATCATCTTCTCTCTCATAACTGGATCTTCGGTTGCAAAGCCGTATTCGTCGTGTTCTAGGCTACTCAGAATCATTGTTCGAGAACCCAAAGGTATGAGGGGACTGATGCCACTTTCTGTTATCCGATATCTAAGTTCATCGTGGGAAAAAATTTTCTTCGGTTTTTCCAGTGAGAAAATACCCTTATCGAGCTTTACGATCGAAGAGGCTATGAACTTGTCTAACAAGTGAACAACCGGCACTTGATATCTTTCAGCGAGTTCAAAGGCTTTAAAGGTATCTTCAAAAGCCTCTCTGTGGTCTCCTGATGCGATGACTATTTTTCCAGTGTCTCCGTGTCCTGAGAAGATTGCGTGGAGTAGGTCTTGTTGCGAAGTCCTTGTTGCCATTCCTGTGCTCGGCGAAGCTCGCATCCAAAGAGTTATCACAATCGGCATCTCCGCTTGAACTGCAAAGCTTATCATTTCGTTCATAAGGCTGAGCCCCGGACCACTCGTTGTAACGCAAGCCCTTAAACCAGACATAGAAGCGCCTAGTGCCATTCCAATTGCAGATATCTCGTCTTCCGCTTGAATCGCAATTGCATCGCTGTTCTCTTCGATGAAAAGCGCTTCGTCAGTTGCTGGCGTAATAGGGTAATAGCTTATGAATTCCAGACCAGCCAATATCTTCGCAGTCGCAACAACTTCGTTCCCACTCATCAGGTAGCCTTCCGAATTTCCAGCTGGTAACTCGAGCTCACGAAAGCTCTTAGCCTTCTCCAACGCGATTTCAACTGCCCTTAAGTTCATCTCTCCGGGAACCCGTTTTTCAACCGCTCTCTTTATCGTTTCCTCATCCACCCCAAGGGAGTAAAGCATCGCAGATACGCCGATTACATTCACGATTCTCGAAATAGAGACTTTGGATTTCAGAACGTTCAAATCTTTTAAAATACTTTTTAGTTCGAACGCAAGAACTTTGAAATTGCCCAACATATCCCCAGCCTTTACCTCTGACCCGTATTCCTCTGCAATCCTTTTCTTCAGCCATTTGCTCATTGATGGAATATCTTCGAGCTTTGTATGAAGCGTTTCAGAGTTGCAGATCAACAAACCGTCTTTCCTTAGATTTCTTGAAAGCGTAAAGATGCTTTCCGCGTCCATTGCAACGATTGCATCGAAGGGCAAACGTAGGGAATTTTCGCCAATCCTTATGTGATAGTAACTGTGTGCCCCGACGATGTTGCTGTGATACTCTCTGCTTCCAATTATTTCAACGCTTTTCATCGCGAAAGCTGAGATTGCGATTCTTCCTGCAGTTTCAACTCCACTGCCTTGAGCTCCGCCAATTGCAAGGCTCAGATCAACCTTCATATATCTCTTCTCTGTATTCTTTGTCCAAAAAAACTGCCAAGAAAAGCCTATGTCCCTTTGACTTGTGGTGTTCAACTTCTTCAGCGCTTATCTCGCATTTGCACGCTGAGCACCAAATGAGCTCTTTATCGAGCTTCTTCACTTCAAAAGAGGTACAGATGTTATCTTCAAATACGAGTTCCTCCTTTTCAACGCAGAAGCCGATGAAGTCATGATGAAAATGCGGTATCCAGCTCTTGCACGAGTAGCATCTCTTCATGAAGGTAGTTTCGCAGAATCATTAAAAATTTTTCCGATAAAGGGCAAAATTATTAAAGTTCTGAGCGAGCTGAGCCTGTGATCAAACTCAGCCATATAACGAGCTATCTAACCTGCCCAAGACTCGCGTACTATAGATTGAAATTTGGTGAAAAGAGCTTCACTGAAAAGCATGCAGTCAAGGAAATCTACCGCTGTTTAAGAATGGGGCTCGGAATCGATTGGGCTAAGGAAAAAGCGAGAGCTTTGAACGAATTTTTCTGTGAAGATACTTTTAACCGAGCTTTGGTGAATTTTAAGTTTGTAAAGGAGCTTGATGATTTCAAACCCTTGGATTGGGACGTTGTCTACAATTCAGAAAAGTTCGGAGTTTCTTTAACAATCGATGAAATCGTAAAATTTCGCGAAGAGGAACTTCCACTCTTCGTCGCCCTCAACGCTCCTGAGAACGGTGTTTGGTTCCAGGATCTGATAAAAGCTGGTGTGACTTCGATAGTTGCGAGGTTCGAGAGAAGTGTAATCTACTACTCCTACTCAGGAGAGATAAGGGTCGTCGAAGCAGAGTTTGGGATAAAGAGAAAGAGCTTGAAGCTTATCGAAAGGCTAAGGATGATCGAGAAGGGATTTTTGCCAGAAAGAAAAGAGGGGGAATACTGTAGATTCTGTGGGTTCGTCGAGGATTGCAAGAGAACCCCAGAGACTTTCGCATCGAAGTTTTTATGAACCCTTTTATGGATAAAGATTATATACCACTTTAACCACAATAATAATGAGGGGATGAGTATGTTCGAAAACGTCATTGCAGACCTCTTCAACGTTTCGGGAGTTAGGGGGGTGTATATCGCAGACCCCGAGGGGACCCTGATAGAGTCGGAATCAAGTGGAGAGGTAAACGAAGAGATGAGCGCTGCGCTGATCGTCGAGATCTTCAACAAGGCATCAGAGATAATAGAAAAGCTTTCGGCAGACAAAATCGAAATAATTGCGGTGGAGGGAAAGAAACACAGAGTTCTTGTTTCAAGAAGCGGAAACTTCATATTGGGTGTTGTCGCAGACATAAAGGCAAACTATGGACTTCTCAAGATAGAGGTGAAGAAGGCGTTAGAAAAGATCGCGATGATGGGATAACGATGATTCTACCAAAAATTCCAGCCTCAAGGATCGAGAAGGGAAAATTCATTGGAGTTTTGGAAAAACTCGTGGGCTCGAAGTTCACGGGATTTGCAAAAGTAGCTTACAGAAAGGAAGAGCTGAGCGTAGCGGAAGTTCTCTTTGACGGTGGAAAGATAATTGCTGCAGAGGTTACAAAGGTCAAGAGCAAAAGGAGCGTCGCTGGAGATGATGCAATGCTGGAGATTGAAGCTCTGGATAACGTGGTCGTTGAAATCTACTATCTCAATTCAGAAGACGTGAGAAAGATCTTCGAGATGAATCGAAACCTCGAAGTTAAAGAGAGAAAGTTGCCAATCTCACCACCCAAGGAATCAAAAGCTGAAATCGAAGTAAAAGCAGTAAAAGCTCCAGAGATCAGTAGAGAAAGTATTCTCGAAAAATACAACGTATCTCCACCAACGGAGAGCGAGATAGAGTCGATAATAGAGAACGCTCTCGGAAATTCGGAGCTCTACTTAGACTTCGAGAGGCAAAAGATAATGGAGAGATACGGTATAAGAAAACCAAGCAACGAAGAAGTTGACCAAATAATTGCGAACGCACTCGACCTCGGCGAACCTGCAGAAGAGGTTGAGAAAGACTTTGAAACTGTAAAATCCGAGATCATAAAGCTCTTAGAGACGAAGCTCGGTAAACCTGCAAAAAAGGCAATAGACATCGTGAGCTCCTGTAAGAGTATGTGGGAGCTTTCACAAAACGCTGGGGAGATCCGTAATACTCTGAAAGCTCTCGTGGTCTTTATACCGAGGAAGAAAGTGGATGAGGTTATAGCAGAGATAGAACAAAAAATTGGTAGTAGGCTCGGATAGCTATTTTTTCGAGACTTCTACGAAGTCGTTTACCTTTGCCCCTATCTTTTCCCTAACCCAACTCGGAATTATTATGAAACCAGGCTTAGAATACGGAAGGACCCTAAGATTTACCGCGCCCTCTTTTTGCACCACTATGTAATCGCCCTCCGAAGCCCTTATGCTGTGCATTACGTCCTCTCCAAGCATTGCAACGTCGCTACCTTGGAAATCGTAACGCTGGGTAAAGGCTAAATCAACCCCTACTCTCGCCTTAGCAACTCCTTCCTTCAATTTAACACCCGATTCAACTTTTTGCTCCTCGACGACGGGTTTTTCCTTCACCTCAACTTTCGGAGTGGTTTCTACCGCTCTGGTCTCTGCAACTCTTTCCGTCTTGAAGCTTGCCTGCTTCAAATACTTCCCTATCTCGAGGACCATCGCATCGGGTGGCAATTCTACGATTTTCTGTAAAACCTCGTCTGGGATTATGCCTTGATAAACCTCCCTAATCTCGTAGAACTTCAACTTCTTCTCGAGTTCTCGAATTTTTGCTTGGAGCTCCTCGATCTTCTTGTCCTTTTCCTCTATAAGCTTCCTCACTTCCGACTCCATAAGCCATCCCTCGAAGAGTGCTTATGAATTTTTTGAATATAAAGATTCTTAGCATGAAAAAGCCGGAATTATCCTTTCCGCATAAACCTTGTTCACGAACTTCGGATCTGGCCCAATGTTTATGATCATCAAATGTTCGACCCCTGCCTTCGCAAACTCTTCGATCTTCGAGATCACATCTTCAACGCTTCCAACGAGGAAAAAGTCTGCTAAGATTTCTTCACTGACTTTCGAAGAGAGTTCGACGAACTTTGCCATTGAATCGTCTGTGAGAAGGAGATTCTCATAGTAGAACTTCTTAGAAAAGCCTTCTGGAAGATCTATGCTGTAACCCGCTTGCTCAAGCTTTTCAATCGCGGATATCGCGAGTCCAGAGAATTGCTTAGCTCTCTCCATCGCCTTTTCACTGCTTGAGTCGACCGCGGTGTAGATCTGCAATGCGGTGTCGATTTCATCGATTTTTCTTCCAGCCATCTCTGCGCCACGAATTACATCTTCAAGGTTTTCTCTGTAGGTTTTGGGTGTCTCAGCAATTGGCATCCATCCTTCGCAAAGCATTCCCGCCAGCTCTCTTGTCTTTTTCCCATTGGCTCCGAGATAAATTGGGATCGGTTGTGTTGGAGCTATTTGCAAGAATGCTTTGTTCAATCTAAAGGCTTTGCCCTCGTAGGAGATCGTTTCACCTTTCCATAGGAGCTTTGTTATCTCTATTCCTTCCTTCAGCATCGCGAACTTTTTCCAATTTATTCCAAAGGGCTTTATGTTCATCGCCTCCCCAGCGCCTACGCCGAGAAATATCCTGCCCGGAGCAAGATGGCTTATAGTTGCGAAGAATTGTGCGAGGATCGAGGGATGATACCGAACGAAGTCGGTAACCCCAGTCCCGAGTGTAATCCTTTGAGTTTTAACCGCAACTGCAGAGATCAATGCAAGCGCGTTGGGCGTCAACCCCGGGGGAACCATAAGCGTGTGGTCTGGAAAAACGATGGAGTGGAACCCAATTTCTTCGCTCTGAATCGCTATTTTAATCGCTCGCTCAACCGAAGCAACCGGTGGAGAAATCAAGTTACCGAACCTCATGAATCGAGTTCTTGACGAGTTTTTAAATCTTTCCGGATATATGATTTGAGATATGTCCAAAAATATTTTTAAAGCGTCGAACTCTCTTCATCTGTGAACCCAGTAGCCCTACTTGAACTCATAAAGCCCAAGCAGACTTTTTTGCTGATGTTCACTTTTGTTCTCTCCTACTTAGTTGCAGGTGGTAAAGAAATTTTGCCCGGAGTGGCGGTGTTTCTAACCATCTCCGGAACCACTGCATTGAACATGTGGCTCGATCGCGATATCGATGCGTTGATGATGCGAACAAGGAAAAGGCCTTTGCCATCAGGAGAGTTGAGTTCAACCTTCTGCGCAGTTTATGGCTTCTCTCTTTTCCTTCTTGGATTTATCCTTGCGCTCTTCATCAGCCTCGAATTCGCATTCGTCCTTTTCTTAGGACTTTTCTTCGACATAATAGTCTACACGGTTATGCTGAAGAGAGATAGTCCATATTCTATAATCCTCGGTGGCTTTGCTGGAGCGATGCCAGCGCTCGCAGGCTGGGTTGCGGTTAAAGGTTTCACGATTCCCGGATTTCTCATCGCCTCGATAGTTCTTCTATGGATTCCGTCACACATATGGTTCATAGCGATTTTCTACGAAGAAGATTATAGAAAAGCAAATATCCCGATGTTCCCCGTGGTCTTTGGGGCTAAGAAAACAGCCGAGGCAATAGCGATCGCGAATTCATTTTTGCTTGTCATCCTCGTCCTTTTGTATTTTACACTTCCCATGCACCCGATTTATCTCGCAATTGCCATCCCCATAACAACCTACTTTCTGATCAAGACCTTAGGGTTTGCTTCGAATCCAGACAAGATGAAGGCGAGAAAAATGTATAAGCTCGCAAGCATCAAGCTCGGACTCATTTTCCTCGCAATCCTTCTCGCAAGATTCTTAGTCTAAACGAACATGTGCTTTGGTGGTTGCTTCGAAGAGACCCTAAGTTTCTCTAGCGATCCGAGAAAGTCCTCTGTATCGATGACCTCCTTTCCCTCGGTGATCGATCTGTGAAACGTAACCTTTATCACTTTTTCAACGAGGTCTCTTCCGCTCAAACCTTCTGAAAGTTCCGCAATGAGTTTGAGATTTGCTGAAACCTTTAAAGGTAAATCTGCGACGTTTCTGCTCAGAATTTCGAGTCTGTCTTCGTAGCTCGGGAGTTTGAACTCTATCTCCTCCTCGAATCTGCTCCTGATGGAGAGATCGAGAAACTCAACCCTGTTTGTCGCAGCAATTGTGCAAACACCTTCGTTGCTCTGAATTCCATCGAGCTCAGTTAAGAGGGCGTTCACAATTTCTGCAACGTCGCCACGTAAATCCTGATAGCTCCTATCCAAGGCTATTGCATCGAACTCATCGATGAAAACAACGCAAGGAGCTAAATCTCTCGCTTTCTCATAGAGCTCGTGGATCCTCCTTGCGCCATCGCCAACGTGCTCGCCTATGAGCTTGGTCGACTTTACCGAGATAAATGGAGCGTTTGCCTCATTCGCAAGCGCTTTCGCTGTCATCGTCTTTCCAGTCCCAGGAGGACCGTAGAAGAGAACATTCTTCGGAGCCCATTTCCCGAATTTCTTCGGGTTTTTGAGATACTCCAAGATTACCCTTGCCTTCTTTTTCGCTTCTTCTTGTCCAACTACATCCGAGAGTTTAACGTTCTTCACGAGCTCGGTCTCAATTATCTTTGCATCCGATTCAACGATTATCTTCGTAGAATCCGAAATGTAGCCAGAGGCTGGAACCGCATCGACGACTTCGAAGGCGAAATCTGGGAACATCTTCATGTCGAAGATCAGCTTGCCCTTGTAAACAAGTTCTCCTCTCCACTGCTCCCTTGCATAAACGTTGAAAACCCTTGGATTGTCTACTTTCGGATATTCCACAAAGCTCGCCTTTAATGGGTATCCAAGGGGGCGGAGTATGATGTATTTCAGCTCCACTTCTCTTTCAGCCATTTGACTTATTTTCACGCAAGAACTAATTAACTTTTCCCCAATCCTGCGAGTGGTAGAAAATGCAACTGGTTACTTCTTCAAGAGGGAAATGATAAAGGATAACACTTCTTCGAGTTTTCCATCGTATCTGAAAACAACGTTTTCGTATTCCCTGTTGTCTATCGCGATTTTTGGAAACCCCATTTTCGAAAAACCTTCGAGCAAAACGATGTCATAGTTTTGGAAAAGATCCAAAACTTCCCGGAAGGATGTCCTACGGAAAATCGCAACCTTCTCATCGGTTACGACCGCCACATCTGCGCCTGCGTTAAAAATTCTCTGCGAATCCTTGCCTTTGACGTCTAATTCAAATCCTTTGTGCGCATGCTTCACTACTGCAACCTTGTATCCAAGTTTCACAAGCTCTGGGACAATTTTTTCTATCAAAGTAGTCTTTCCGCTACCTGAACTGCCGACAATGCTGAGGATGATCATATCACTCTCTCGAAATCCTTTGCATTCTTTAAGGGCTTCGTAGCATCGATACCCCATTTTGCTGTTGTTTCATCCGCAGATGGGTCGAGGCTACTACCCCTCGCACCAGAGATAACGATCAGACCTTTATCAGCTTGAAATCGTGTAGCAATTGCATAATCTATGTCCTCGTAGCTGAATATGTCTATATCCTCGTCCACGACTATTACACCCTTAAGGCTTGGATTTGCAGCCAAAGCTGCGAGTATTGCGTTCTTCGCATCTCCTTCGGTTTTTTTCTCGATCTGAATAACAGCGTGGAAGTAATTTCTACTCCCGACGGTTGTGGTAACGTTCCTTACTTTGCAAACGTTCGAAACAAACCTGTAGATGACCGGCTCATACGGAACTCCCATTAGAATGCGGTGCTCATAGGCTCCGGGGGTTATGGAGTAGTAGATGTAATCCTCCTTCGCGTAGATTTCATCGATTTCGAGAATTGGCTCATTTCTCACGTCGTCGTAGGTTCCAGTCAAATCAACGAACGGCCCTTCTGCGGTAGTCTCTGCAGTTATCCTTCCAAAGAGGACGAGTTCCGAATCTGGGATAAGGAGCTCTTCTCTCTTATACAAAGTGAGCCCTCGCATTAGCTTTGAAGCGTAGCTGAACTCCTCGCCCCACGGAACCCTTGTAGCGGATGCAAGCATGAACAATGGATGGACACCAATGCAGACCGCGACTTGTAAATCTTCTTTGGCTTCTATCGCCTCCCTCCACATTAGAAAAGTGTGCCTCGGTGGAACGAGACGAACTGCGAATCTTCGCTCGTCTAAGAGCATCATCCTGTGAAAACTCGCATTGTAATGCTTCCTTTTCGCTACAACAATGCCAGCGGTGACATATCTTGCGGTGTCACGGGGAAAATACTTAATTATGGGGAGATCATAAAGGTTCAACGGCTTTTTCTTAACCCCAAGTTCTTCAAAGTCCTTTACCTCGATCTTTTCTTTTTCATCGAACCTACTTGCAAGTTCAATCGCAACTCTTCTCGCATCCACGCCTAAAAATTTTGCAAGCGCCTCCCTTGAGCTCAAAAAGTTCGTTGCTACTCTTTTTCCTTCAACTCTAAGGACTACAGGCTTGTTTAGCAAGTCATTTTTCTTCAAAAAATCCAAGACTTCGTAATGCTTGACGTCGGCATCGATGATCTCAGGTTTTATCTGCTCGATTGCACTGCGTAAATTCATAGCTCAAGGCTTTGTCTTCTCAACTTTCGGAAGCGCTTTGTTTATCTCTTCCAACAGCTCTTCGTCGCTCTTTCCCTCGGGATTTATCCCAAGGTCTCTTGCGATTTTTTCAAGCTTAGCCCTTTTCTCCTCCTTCGAAGACTTCAGATCTTTTTCAAGTTCCCTTAATTCGATTTCCGCTTCTCTCTGAGCTTTTTTAAATTCAGCAACACTTCTCCCAAGGCTTCTCGCCACTTCGGGTATCTTGCTCGCTCCAAAGAGGATCAAGACGATGACTGCAATCCATATAAGCTCTTGTGTTCCTATGAACATTCTCGCAACTTCCATTGTCGCAACTTCGCATAGAGGTTAATAAGTTTTTCCACCAAGATTTTATACCCTTGGATCGAATTTTTCGCATGAAAGCTGTCTTAGCCTACTCAGGCGGACTCGACACCACGGTATGCATTTTCCTTCTCAGAGAGAAGTATGGTTTCGACGAGGTTGTTACAGTAACCGTGGACATAGGTCTACCGGAAAAAGAGCTGAGAAGGGCTGAAGAAAGGGGAAAGAGATACGCGGACAAACACTACACAGTTTCTGCAAGGAAAGAGTTCGTTGAAGCTATTTTCAGAATGATAAAGGCGAACGCAGATTACGAAGGTTACGTTCTCGGCACAGCGATGGCAAGACCTATTATCGCTGAGAGGGTCGCAGAAATTGCGAAGAAGGAAGGAGCAGATGCAATTGCACATGGATGCACTGGAAAGGGGAACGATCAATTGAGATTTGAGAACGTCTTTAGACAACACGGTTTCAAAGTAATTGCACCCGTGAGGGAGCTGAACTTAACAAGAGAGTGGGAAATCGAGTATGCAAAGCAGCATGGGATTGAGGTCCCTGCAACAAAAGAGAAACCGTTTAGCGTTGACGAAAACCTATGGAGTAGAAGCATCGAGGGCGGAAAATTGGAAGACCCGAGCTTCGTTCCACCTGAAGAAATATACGAGTGGACAAGAGATCCAAGACTATCTCCAGAAGAGCCGGAGATAATCAAAATAGAGTTCGAGAAAGGTGTGCCAGTTGCTTTAAACGATAAGAAACTCGATGGCTTCGATTTAATTTCGAAGCTCAACGAAATCGGTGGAAAACACGGCATTGGCAGAACAGACATGATCGAAGATCGTGTTCTTGGATTAAAAGCGAGGGAGAACTATGAACATCCAGCAGCGACGATTCTAATAACTGCGCATAAGGATCTCGAAAGATTGGTTTTGAGTAGGAGAGAGCTCAAATTCAAGAAGATTGTAGAAGAAGAGTGGTCTGAGCTCGTTTACTATGGGTTGACGAACGAGCCTCTGTTTGAAGCTCTAAACGCTTTCATAGACAAAACCCAAGAAAGGGTCACAGGGTGGGTTAAGCTCAAGCTATACAAGGGTCTTGCGATGCCAATTGCGAGGCACTCTGAATTTGCGCTGTATTCGGAAGAGCTCGTTTCTTTTGACACGAAAGTGCTCGATCAAAGACACGCTGAAGGTTTTTCAACTTTCCACGGACTCCAAGGGAGGATTTACCAGCAGTTGAAGAGGAGGCTATGAGGTTCGCAATAATAAGCGTTGGAAACGAGCTGTTGAATGGTGACACTGTTAACACGAACGCATCTCATATGGCAAAAAAACTTGTGGAAAAAGGACACGAGGTTAAGAGAATAATAGTCGTTCCAGACGTGGTTTCAGAGATTGCAGAAGAAGTTGAGAAGGTTTCAAGGCTTTACGACTTCGTTCTCGTCACCGGTGGACTTGGAGCGACGCACGACGATGTCACAAACGAAGCCATTTCGAAAGCTCTTAATAGAAAGCTCGTGGTTAACGAAAAGGTCTACGAGTATTTGAGACAGTTCAGCGACAACGAATTTGCGATCAAAAAGATCTCCTCGATCCCAGAGGGTAGTGAGCTCATTTGGAACGATGTTGGCGCAGCTCCTGCTTACATCGTTGAGAACGTCGCAGTAATGCCTGGAGTCCCAGCAGAGATGGAGAACACATTCGAAAAGATACTCGAGAAGTTCGAAAAGCTCAGCCACTTTGAAGAGCAAGTGAGAATAGATGGATACGAAGTGGCAATATTGAACGAGCTCAACACCGTAGTTTCTGAGTTCCAAGACGTGCAAATCGGCTCTTATCCAAAAATCGGATACGTAATCGTGAAGTTTTCTGGAAAAGATGGAGAAAGAGTGAAGAAGGCGGTTGAAAGG
>JBKBUO010000032.1:0-16970 GCA_046290005.1 Archaeoglobaceae archaeon
TGGGACAAAGAAGAGCGGAACAATTAAGCTCTTATAGCTCTTAAGCCTTTCGATGAGCTCGACCGTTCTTAAAACATCTTCTTCTGTCTCGTTTGGTAGCCCTATGATGAGGGTTGCGCAGGGGACCCAGTGGTTGTCGGAACAAATTCCAAAGCTCATTTCTACGACATCGCTCCACTCTTCAGCTTTAAAAGGCAAGACTTTTCCTGCCATGTGCCCTTTGATGAGCTTTGGACTTCCGGTTTCGATCCCCGTTTGCCCAGCAAGCCATGGTCGCTCTTTGTTTGGAATTCCAAGGATTGAAGATATCTCTGAAACCACGTCTTCTGATTTTGCAACCGTTGCAAGCGAGAAATGGCTGATTCCGATCTTGCAGATCTTCGAAGATTCAGAGAAGAGCTTTAAAACTTCTTCTTTGTTTACTTCCAACCCATTTGCCTTGTATCTAAGCACATCTTCTGCATGTAAGGTGGCGAATTTGTTTACCTTTGCGTTTACTTCCACTTCCTCGATTATATCTGCCAAAGGTCTACTCCTCAGTCTTTGGAGCGTTGGCTGGCAAAACTTGCACCCCCTCCCACAACCCCTTGCTATCTCAACGATCCCACCTACTGTTGCACGACGATTAACTGGAATTCTTTCGACGACATCGCCATAGAAAATCCCACGGACTTCTTCGCCTTTCAAAATCTTTTCGAATATCTCAGGAGCTATTTTCTCTCCTTCGCCAACTACAACGACGTCTATTCCAAGTTCCTCCATAACTTTCTCGTCCGCCAACTGCCAAGCTCCTGCACCGCCAACGACAATCTTTGCATTGCTCATTTCGTTCAAGCTCTTCACGAGCTTTTTGAAGCAGAAAGCATTGTAGGGCTCTTCCTTCACAAGCCCATACTTCCCAGAGAACGTGCTCGACGCAGGTCCTAAGCCGAGGGGATCGTTCGTTGTGATTCCAACAGCCTTCGCCCTTTTTGCGAGCTTCTCAATCTTCTCCGGTGGAAAGACTGCGACTTTGAACCCTTTCTCAATCAGAGCAGCCTCGATTTTTCTTGTTCCATTTGGAGCCAATACTGCGCCGTTTTTATCCATTTTTACTGGAGGAAATAGGAATCTGAAAAAGATAGGCATGGGTATTAAGTTTTTTGGGGCACAGGACATGAAGCCGAGGAAGAGGGCCCCATTGTAGTTGCTCATGAGACAACGTTCTGCAGTGAGAACTATTTCCATGTTAGGTAGGAAGTAATTACTGCATATATCCTTTTCTTTCTATATTCTACTATTTTTACAATTATAATTTATCATCCTATGGATTTTAGGAGGGTAAAGTTTTTAAAATGCGATCGTAACTGCGATCAATGGGGAAGACAGGTAGTGTAACTTGGGTAAAGATCAGGAAGAGGAACAGCAACGAGTATAGATTGGTTCCGACGAAGTGGCAGAATTACAAGAAGCCAGGACCGAATCAGAAATTCGAATCCGAGGGAAAGAAGAGAAGGAGGATAAAGAGGTCCCAAAAGTCGATACTCGGCGTTAAAGGTTGAACACTTTTTAATAATCTTTAGAGCAAAACACATTAATTTTATCTGCGAAGTTATTTTGTGGAGGACAGAGAGCAGAGTTTGTCAGAACACCTTGCGGAGCTCAGGAGCAGAGTTAAGAGGGTTATTATCGCAATCTTGCTCTTTCTGCCGATCGTATTCATTTTCTCGCCGAAGATCATAAAGTTGCTTTGGGGAGAACTTGTAGGCGAAGAGATGTTCGTTTTCAGTATAGTGGAGTGGGTCCTTCTAAACTTGTCGTTCTCTCTCATACTAACCCTCATCGTGCTCTACCCCTACCTGATGCTCGAACTTTACCTCTTTGCAAAGCCTGGATTGTATGAAAATGAGAGGAAGTTTTTGAAAACAGTTTTAATTCCGAGTTACGCCCTCTTCCTCTTTGGCATACTCTTTGCCTTTAAGATACTCGTGCCATTTCTATACGCTCTTTCGTATGGAGAAGGATTTTTCTCAGTCGGAAGAACGCTTGGAAACGCTTTAAGCATAGCCTTCTTCTTTGCGATCTCACTTCAAATCCCCTTGGCGGTTTACTTGCTCGATCGTTTCAAAATCATTGGCTATGGCACTATGAAAAACCTGAGGTTTCCGATTTACTTTTTCATAGCGATTTTAATGCTCAACTCCCCCACGAATTTGAGCGGAATAAGCCAGCTCTTGGCATTGCTTCTTTTTGGGGTGATGTTTGAACTTGGGCTTTTGCTCCTTGGAATTAGTAAAAGATATAAACATTCAAAAAAATTGAATGACGATGCAAATAGTGATCGCAGGGGCGGGAGAAGTTGGCTATGAGTTAGCAGAGGCTCTTTGCGAGAAAAACGACGTCTACGTAATAGACAAGGATAAGGATAAGTTGGAACGCTTTGCGGAGCTCGACGTCATAGTGGTCAGGGGAAACGCGGGGAATCTAAAGGTCTTGAGGGAGGCAAAGGTAGAAAAAGCGGATTACTTCTTGGCTGTGACGGGGAACGATGAAGTCAACCTCATATCCGCCCTTACAGCGAAAAGATTGGGAGTTAAGAAGACATTTGTGAGAATAGAGAACCCAGAATACGTGGATTCACCGGTCGTTAAGTTCCATCCGCTCGGGTTCGACGTAGTCGTTTGTCCATCCCTTGCGCTTGCACAAGAAGCGGTCAGGGTTGCGGGATTGCTTCCAGCAATCGGGTTAATAACTCTTGGTGGAGAAATGGAGCTTTTAGAGGTTCAGGTCACCGAAGACTCTTCGCTTGTCGGACAAAGTCTTAGCGATCTCAAGCTACCTCCAGAGGCACTCGTGGTCTCGATCCTTAGGGACGGCGAAGCTATATCGCCGGGTATTGAAAAAATTGAACCCGGAGACAGAATAGAAGTTCTTGGGAAAAATTCAGAAATAAAAGGGCTTAGGGAGCTCTTTGGGATTCCTCCGGTGAAAAGAGTTACGGTCTTTGGAACCGGATACATTGGAAGCTACATCGTAGAAGTCCTCAGTAAAAGCAGGGTGAATGTAAAAGTAATTGGTGCGAGTAAGAAGGCATGTGAAGAGTTGAACGAGAAGTTCAGAGACATAAAGGTGATACACTCGGATTACCTAAATGTGAAGATGCTCGTAGAAGAAGAGGTCGGGAAATCAGATGCGATTTTGGCGATGACGGACAGCGATGAGAAGAACCTCATGATTTCTTTGCTCTGTAAGAAGTTTGGTGCGAAAAAAGCTATTACAAAGGTTGAGAACAGAGACTACGTTGAGATATTCGAGAAAGTGGGTGTCGACAAAGTCTTGAACCCCCGAAGCATCACAGTCATCGAGGTTTTGAAACAGCTGATGATGGAAAAGATCGAGGTAAAAACGTTGGCGGAGATAAGGGGTTCTTTAATAGTTGAGGTCGTTGTTAAGGGTGAGAAAGTTGTGGGTAAGGAGATATCTGATCTCGGTTTACCCAAGAAGGCGGTCATCATCGCTGTCGTTAGGGAGAACAAAAGTCTATTGCCATATCCAAACATGCAGTTGATGATGGGGGACAGAGTGATTTTGAGCACGTCTTGGGAAGAACTCGACAAGATCGGGGAGATCTTTGAATGAACTACAGCTACATCCTAGCAACCAATGGGAGGGTCTTGTTACCATTTTCATTTGCATTTTTGATACCTCTAGCAATCTCTTTGTTTCAAGGCGAGAGTTTTCTACCCTTCTTGGTCCCATTCTTACTCTCCTTTGCAGTAGGACTAATTCTTATACTCTTTTCGAGAGAAAAAGAGCCTGAAATGTTCACGGAAAAAGACACGTATATAAGTGTTGCGGTAATCTGGCTTTTGATGCCAATTTTTGGATCCATCCCTTTTCTATTCTACTCAGTTGACCCTTTAAATGCTTTTTTTGAAAGTTTCTCCGGTTTCACGACAACTGGAATGTCTGTTTTAGTCCCCGAGCTACTTCCAAAGTCGATTTTATTTTGGAGGAGCTTCATGCAGTGGCTTGGCGGTCTTGGTGTCGTGATCCTCACTCTTATATTTCTTCCAAATGTGAGAAAGAGATCGGTTCTCTTTCACGCAGAACACCCAGTGGTGCTTTTGCCAAAGGTCAAGCCGAGAATTCGCGAAGTCGCATTGGTGATTTTCCAAATATACCTATTGCTTACGATCCTCGTAGCCATAGTTCTCCTCGTCCTTGGGTTGGACATATTCAATGCAATAAATCACGCGCTCACGACTGTTTCCACCGGCGGTTTCTCCACAAGTTCGGAGAGCATTGCAAAGTTCAATGATGTAAGGATCGAAGCGGCCATCGCTTTTTTTGGCTTCATAGGTGGCGTGAACTTTGCATTGATCTATGCCCTTACGAACAAGCAGCTTCGATCCCTCGCAGACCTCGAGCTTCGCGTTTACACTGCGCTTATAGCCATTGCAACTCTCACGCTTACGATCGTGAACCTCGATTACTACGGCGATTTCTTAGACTCGCTCAGGTTCTCCGCTTTTCAGTCCATATCCTTCACCGCAATGGGCTTCACGACTACGAACTTTAACGAATGGAGTAGTTCTGCAAAAATGGTGATCTTAGTTCTAATGTTGATCGGTGGTTGCAGTGGATCTACCGCGGGCGGTTTGAAAGTGATAAGATTTATTATCTTGTCCAAATACGTTTTAATGGAGATCTACAAGCTTATGGAGCCAAGAACGGTTAGAACAGTGAAATACGGCAGTTACGCTCTCGAAAAAGAAAATGTGGAAGAAATCGTTGCCTTTTTTATCCTTTACATTTTCATTTTCTTTTTCTCCTCCTTGCTTCTGACTCTAATGGGCTGTGACTTCGAGACCTCGATCTCTCTCTCCGCTTCGAGCCTCGGGAATGTTGGACCATTTTTTGGCTCGAACTTAAATCTTTCAGAGCTCAACTTCTTTTCAAAGATCGTATTGATTGTTAACATGTGGGTCGGGCGTCTTGAGATAATACCCGTGTTCATGTTTCTGCTCTCTTTAACCCAGAAAGGAAAGTGGTGACCTCTTCGAGCTTGACGTTGAACTGTTCACCACTCGAAAGGTTTTTCAACTTCACCTCCTTTGTCTTCACTTCTTCTTCGCCTAATATAACCGCGTAATCCGCTTTTATATCATTCGCATAGCTGAGTTGTTTTCTCAAATTCCTCCCCATTACGTCAACGATTGCAACAAATCCAAGGTCGCGTATTTTTGTGGCTATCTCGAATGCGAGACTTTCGAATCCGGGAAAGTTAACGACAGCGACAACGATTTGTTTTCTGCGACCTTCTTCAACGAGTTCACAAACTCTGTCGAAGCCGATTGCGAATCCAGTTGCCGGCGTTTTAACACCACCAAACAGTGTGGCAAGTTCGTAGCTACCCCCTCCACATATCTGCTTTTGGGCTCCAAGATTTTTTGCGTAGCACTCGAAAACAACGCCAGTGTAGTAATCCAATCCCCTTGCTATGCCAAGGTTGAGGTTGTAGTCCACCCTTAGCGTGTCTAAAATGGTTAAGAGTTTTTCCAAATAGCTGAAGTCGAAATCGAGGACATCTTTCGCTTCTCCGATTACCTCTTTACCCCCTTTTAACTCCATCACTTTGTAAACCCTCTCTTCGAGCTCTCCATCGATTCCGAGTTCGTTGAAGTAACTCTTTAGACCATTTTTGTCGTTCTTGTCGATCAATCTCATCGCCTTCTCCGCTTTATCGCCTAAGGGTCTAAGAATTGACCTCAACACTCCAACATGACCGATGTTTAGCTCGAAATCAATCTCAAGGCTTTTTAGCATTTTATGAGCTAAGAAGATCACCTCTGCATCGGCTAAATACGAATCGGAACCGATGAGCTCAACTCCAAATTGCCAAAACTCCCTATACCTTGCCTTCTGAGGGCGCTCGTATCGGAAGCAGTTGCCAATGTAGTAGAATCGCAAAGGCTTCGGCATCCTGCTGCACTCGTTCACGAACATCCTGATTATCGGCGCTGTTAGCTCAGGGCGAAGTGCGAGCTCTCGATCCGATTTGTCTCGAAAGACATACATCTCCTCGATTATTCCCTCGCCGGATTTCAGTTTAAAGAGTTCTGAATGCTCAAAAGTCGGGGTTGCAACTTCTCTGTAGCCAAAGCTCTCCGCAATCTTTCGCAACTTTTTTTCAACTTCTCTCCTCTTTTCCATCTCATCCGGAAGAAAGTCCCTTGTTCCGCGAGGTCTCTCTATTTTCACAGAGAGAGGTCTAAACACGGATAAAAAAGATTTGTATTGGAGGCAAAAAAGTTAAGAAAACGCCTTCTCCAAGGGTGGAACTACTTGTTTCTTCCTGCTCATCACTCCGGGTAACCAAACACTTCTCCCTTCGAGCTTCTTGCCAAATGCCTTCTCGACAACACTTGGATCATCGGTAACTGCGAGCAACTCAGTCCCCTCTTTCATGATGTCTGTGAGCATCAGGAAAACGCTGTGATAGCCCTCAGCTTTCTTCTTTACGAGCTCGTTGTAGACTTCATCCTTTCTCGATTCGATGAGCGAGAGATCAAGAACCTCTATCTGCCCAATACCAACTTTCTTTCCTCCCATGTTGAAGTCTTTGAAGTCTCTCATCATTATCTCTTTTGCAGTCATTCCCGCGACGTCTGAAAGCTTCCCTTTAACTTCAATTCCGAACTTAGTTAGATCTGTAATTCCAACCTTCTTCGCAAGTTCTTCAGCAACCTTTTTGTCGAGCGCAGTTGTTGTTGCGGACTTGAAGATCACCGTATCGCTTAAAATCGATGCAAGTAGGATTCCCGCAAGCTCTTTGGGGATTTCGATTCCAGTCTTGTCGAACAGGATTTTCAAGACAGTTGCAGTGCATCCCGCGGGCAAGTTGAAGAAGAGTATCGGATTAGGCGTTGTCACATCGCCTATCTTGTGGTGGTCAACTATTGCTACGATCTCAGCTTTGTCTATGTTTTCGAGCGTTTGTGCCTTCTCGGAGTGATCCACGAGTGCAACCTTCTTTCCAGCCCCATCCGTGAGCTTTTCAGGGGTTTTTATACCGAATTTTTCTAACACAAATTTCGTCTCCGCGTTTAGGTCGCCCTGAGCTACTGGAACTGCTTCGTCTTCTATCTTCATAACGTCGTTCATAGCCCCAGTTTCTCTCCACTTGTTCCAGAGATATGCAAACACTATCGCAGAGCAAACAGTGTCGGTGTCTGGGTTCTTATGCCCTACAACATAAATCTTGCCAGCCATGCGCCAGATAAGATCACAAATAAATAACGTTTTCGAAATTTTTCAAACCACCATTTGCGATAGGCTTTTAAATTCTCCAAGTCAAGTATTGACGATGAAAAGCGTAATGATTGTCGATGATGAGACAGCGATGAGGGAAATCCTCAAGATCATGCTGAAGGATTATAAAGTCATTGAGGCATCAAATGGGAGAGAAGCGGTTGAAAAATACGAGAGAGAGAAACCAGATATCGTCTTGATGGACATAATGATGCCTGTGATGGGGGGAGTGGATGCGATTCGGGAGATAAAGAAGATCAATCCAAATGCTAGGATCGTAGCAATCACAGCTTATGCTGGCTCTAAAGGAGAAAAAGCGCGTGAAGCTGGTGTTGACATGATTTTGAAGAAGCCATTTACGAGGAGAGAAGTTATAAAGGTCGTCGAAGAGCTTACGAAGAGCGGATAAGTTATTTAAGAAGTGACAACCACTTGTTTTGGATGAGTTTAGAGGATGGTTCTATGATGAAAGTACCGGATACGACTAAATATCTCATTCACGCTGAAATCGTAGCGGATGGAGTTATTGAACGTCCTGATGTAGTTGGAGCTATTTTTGGTCAGACCGAAGGACTACTTGGTAGTGATCTCGATCTAAGGGAACTTCAGAAGACTGGTAGAATAGGGAGGATAGAGGTCAAGGTTGAGAGCAAAGGTGGAAAAAGTTACGGAGAGATCAAGATCCCATCGAGTCTCGACAAAATCGAAACCGCTATAATCGCTGCGGCGCTCGAAACGATTGAAAGAGTCGGCCCATGTTCGGCGAAGATCGAGGTTAAGAAGATCGAAGACGTCAGGGCTACGAAGAGGAAAAAGATAGTTGAAAGGTCGATGGAGATACTTAAAGAACTTTTCGAAGAGCCAGAGATAGAGTCGGAGAAGATCGCAGAGCTCGTAAAGCAAACGCTGAGAACCGATGAGGTAGTGGAGTATGGAGAAGAGAAACTTCCCGCAGGACCGGCGATCGACGAATCGGATGCGATAATCGTCGTAGAAGGTAGAGCGGACGTTATAAACTTGCTTAGGCACGGGATTCGGAACGCCATAGCTGTTGAGGGCACGAATATACCGAAGACAATCGTCGAGCTGAGTAAGAAGAAGACGGTTACAGCCTTTCTCGATGGTGACAGAGGAGGGGAGTTGATACTCAAGGAGTTGCTTCAGGTCGCGGACATAGACTTTGTTGCGAGGGCTCCGGAGGGTAAAGGCGTCGAAGATCTAACCTTGAAGGAGATTTTGAAATCGCTGAGGAACAAGATTCCAGTAGAGCAAATCCACGTTTTGAAGAAGGAAGTTAAGGAGCAAAGCCCAGAAAGCTTGAAGAGCCACAAAGAAAGGGTTGAAGGAAAGCTACTCGCGAGGATCCTGGACAAGAACCTAAACTTGATAAAAGAAGTTCCGGTGCGGGATCTGGTTAAAACTCTGAAGAACAACAACATCAAGGGCTCGATAATAGTCTTTGACGGCGTTATAACGCAGAGACTCGTCGACGTTGCGGCGAAGAAGGACATAAACTACATAGTAGGTGTTAAGCTCGGCAGCGTTGTCAAGTTACCAACTTCGGTCAGGATAATGACGTTTGACCAAGTTTAGCAATTTTTATTTTATTTCTTATCTCTCAGAGAATCATGACACGGTTTTAGACAGCTCGATCCTTCAACCTTATCGTTTTTTCTGGAGTCAAGATCACGTCCGACTTTGCGTCATGCTCTTGCATTAGGTAGCTTAGATCCGAGAAAACCTGCAGTTCATGGGCAACAACAACGAATATCGCGTCCTCGGTTAATACTTTGTTCTTTTTCAAGATCTCGTATTCTTTATCCCCAAATCCGCTCCCTTTCCCTATCCTGTTCCCTTTCAGATCAATTGCAACGCAACCCTGTGCGAATACACGAACTTTTTCCCTCAAATTCACCAACTCCGCCTTTTCCGCCCTTTTCATCGCCTCGATCGTTGGTTTCACGTTTCCCTTTAGAATTGCAAAACCCGTCATCTTTGGAAGAGCTACGAGGAGCGTTTTTCCATCTTCAAGCACGACTTCGCGCAATCGGAGGAGAACAGAATCTGGGGCGGAAAAAACGACTTCAGACTTCCAGTACTCTTCTAATTCTCTTATCCTCTCGCAGGCTTTTTTCGCAGTTTTAAAATTTGGTATCCTTCTATACGGCGGTGGAAATCCGCAAAAAGGCTCTATTTTCTTCCAAACGAATTCACGAACTTCTTCTTTACTTCTGAACATCGAGTAGAACCTTTATGAGCTCTTTATCTTTAACGATTCCCGCAACTCTGTTGAAGTGGTCCAACACTGGAATGCAGTCGAGGTCATCGTTTACCATTTTCTTCGCACACTTCGATATGCTCGTCTGCGGATAAACGAAGTCTGCAGGTTTCATGAACTTCTTAACAGGATCCTTGGGCAGTTTTACAACGCTTACTTCAAAGTATCGAACCGTAAGATCCCTCATCCCATCCCAACTCCACTTGTCGTCGGTGTCGCTCGAAGATGAGTGTGTCGAACGAATCAGAAAGTCCTCGATGAGCGCTTCGCTCAACATTATCTTCTCATCCACGATTCCTACGAGTTCATCGTTTTCGTTCAAAACCCCACAGATTTCTGCGTTGCTCAAACGCATAACTTCGCCTACGACTTTTAAAGGTGTCTCTTCCCAAACGCAGACGATTTGGGGGCTCACGTATTTTCTAACCGCAACTTCCAAGTTCATTTCTGCAATCTTTTTCACGATGTCTCTGACTGTTATAATCCCAACGAGTTTTTCTCCGTCCAACACTGGCAGTCTTCGGAAGGGAGTTGTGCTGAGGATCTTTGCGACTTTTTCAATGCTGTCGTCTACGTTTACAGTCACAGGATTTGGGGTCATCAGCAACGCAAGCTGGTCTTCATCGATCTTCCTCAAAAGGTCTTTTCTCGTCACTATACCGACTAGTTTCCCATCTTTTAGAACTGGGACCGCCGAAATTCCATATTCTTTGAACATTTGGAGCAAAATCTCTCTGTTGCTTGGCAAAGTCGCGTAAATGACCTTCGGGTTCATCACATCGATGGCTTTCATCAGCTATGTTTGGCGCTTTTCAGCTAATTAATCTTTCTAATCTCTGGGATTGGCAAAGGTATTAATAATGCTGGGAAGAAGTATGTTGATGAACTCCTTCGGACATGTTTTCAAGGTTACCACATGGGGAGAGAGCCATGGGAAGGCGGTTGGATGTGTGATCGATGGTTGTCCAGCCGGGCTTAAGATAGACGAGGAGTTCATAAGAAAGGAGATGGAAAGAAGAAGACCCGGAAAGGAGTTTTCATCCAAGAGAAGGGAAGAAGACATCGTGGAAATTCTCTCTGGTGTTTTGGACGGCATAACCCTAGGCACCCCGATTTCGATGATCGTAAGGAACGTCGATGTAGATTCGAAAGCATACGAAGCTCTCAAGAACATCCCCCGTCCAGGGCACGCGGATCTTACGTATCATGCAAAGTTTGGAATCTACGATTGGCGTGGTGGTGGCAGAGCTTCTGCGAGGGAAACAGTTGCGAGAGTTGCAGCGGGAGCGATTGCGAAGCAGATCCTTTCCAAATACAACATCAGGGTTTTTGGTTATGCAAAGGAAATCGCTGGCGTTGGTTTTAAAGTGGAGGACAGCGAAAAGGCTTTTGAAATTGCAGAAAAGAGTGCGATAAGGTGTCCAGATCCAGAGAAAGAGGAAATTGCGAAGGAGAAGATTAGAGAAGCGATGCGCGAAGGAGACAGCGTTGGTGGAATCGTTGAAATAGTAGCAAAAAACGTTCCATCTGGACTTGGAGAACCTGTTTTTGGGAAAATAAGCGCTTACTTAGCTTTTGCGTTGATGGGCATACCTTCGGTGAAGGGCTTTGAGATAGGTCGTGGCTTCGAGGTCGCAAAGCTCAGGGGAAGTGAGAACAACGACCAAGTGGTTTTGAGGAATGGAAGGGTAAGTTTTTTAACGAACAACGCTGGGGGAATTCTTGGGGGGATTACGAATGGCGAGGATCTGGTTATGAGGATCGCGGTAAAGCCGACGCCTTCGATTTCCAAGAAACAGAGGAGCGTAGATTTGGATAAGATGGAGGAGGTGGAGATAAGCGTTAAAGGCAGACACGACCCATGCATCGTGCCCAGAATAGTCCCAGTTGCGGAAGCGATGGTTGCGTTAGTCCTCGTAGATTGCATGATGCTACAACGCTTGATACCGAGGAGTTTTTATGATCGAAAGAGAAATTGAGGTCGGGGAAAAGATAAGGTGTATTCAAAGGACGGACGAAGAGTTAAGAGAGCTCGTTTATGATTACAAGAAGTGTAACGGTTGTGCAATCTGTGTTTTCGCATGTCCAGTTAACGCGATCGAACTAGGTCCGGTGCACGAGATTGCGAAGGGTTTAGACATGCCCCCGATTATAATAGACCACTTGAAGTGCGCCTACTGTGGGATCTGCTACTCTTTCTGCCCATTCAACGCTTTCGAGTTTTACATAAATGGAGATAGGATTGACAAATCTTCTCTCCCACTTTCGCCCGTGAGGTTCACCTATAAGAACGAGCGTTGCAGAGAATGCACGCTTTGCTACAAAGTCTGCCCCACACGGGCGATAAAGAGGGAAGTTTTGCTGAAGAGACAAGACGTAGCCGAGAAAAACGAGGGAGTAAAAGGGTACGTGAAAATAGATCGAGAAAAGTGCAACCTCTGCGGAATCTGTGCAGAATTTTGCAACGTTTTCAAGATGGTGGAGAAAAAAGTCGTTCCAAACGACATAGTGCCCTACAGCGACATCTTGGTGGATGAAACCCTTTGCGACTACTGCAAGCTCTGCGAAGAAGTCTGCCCGGAGAATGCTATCGAGGTAGAGGGAAAGAGAATAGCCTTTGACCTGCCCAAGAAGATCGCTAATATAACGATAGATCAAGAGATTTGCTCGAACTGTGGATACTGCGAAGAAGTCTGCCCATACGATGCAGCGAAGACTTTGAAACCGATAGACGGAAAACTAAGGCTCTTTGAAGCGCGAATGTCGAGATGCGACCCAATTGGTTGCGGCGCTTGCTTGGCTATATGCAAGTTCAACAAGGTTTGGTTTGTTTCCGAAGACAGAAAGAGGGTTTACTTCAACGAAAGATTCTGCATCTACTGTGGAGCTTGCGAAAATGCTTGCCCATACGATTTAATAATCGTGGAGAGAACGAATTACTTCACGAAAGAGATTGCACACGACGTCCCTTGGAGAGAGGCCTGGGAGTCTGCTTTGGAGAGAATAGTTGGAAAAGAAAGGGTTAAGATTCCGCAGAGGATTTTAGTTGTTGAAGCAGAATTTCCGAAGGTCGAGGAAAAAATACAGTTTGGAGAGCTTAAGAAATTTGAATGTGTTAAGGCAATCGAGGATTTGCTTAAGCGTGTTAGGTATAGGAAGGCAATGGAGTTTGGAGAAGTTGACGCGTTTGAGCGAGGTGTAGAACATGCACGTGGAGAGAATAAGGGGTGTGAAGAGCGAAAGGCTAAAGGGTAAGAAGATCGTGCTCGGAGTAACTGGTAGCATCGCAGCGGTTGAAACCGTAAAACTCGCCCGGGAGCTAATAAGGAGAGGGGCGGAAGTTTATGCGGTTATGAGCAAAAACGCGACAAAGATCATTCACCCCTATGCGCTTCAGTTCGCAACCGGAAACAAAGTGGTGACCGAAATAACTGGCGAGGTTGAGCACGTCAAGTTTCTCGGTATAGATGGACTCGCAGACCTATACTTGATCGCACCGTCGACTGCAAACACGATTAGTAAGATCGCGAACGGAATCGATGACACAACCGTAACGACCTTTGCAACCACCGCGCTGGGCTCGGGAAAACCAATCCTGATAGCCCCCGCGATGCATGAGGCTATGATTCAAAACGAAGTAGTGATGGAGAACGTTGAAAAGCTGAAAAAGATTGGAATCGAGATCATAGATCCAAAAGTCGAGGAAGGTAAAGCGAAGTTTGCAGACATCGAGAAGATATGCCTCCACGTCGAAAGAGCGCTTTACCCAAAAGACTTCAAAGGGAAAAAAGTCGTTGTAACCGCTGGACCAAGTTATGAGCACATAGATCCGATCAGGTTCATCAGCAACAGGAGCTCTGGGCTGATGGGAAAAGAGATTGCTTTGGAACTCTGGCGGAGAGGTGCGGATGTGGTTTTCATAACCTCTAAAGATTTCAACATAAATCTCCCGAACTTTAAAGAGGTCAGGGTGGTCTCTGTGGAGGACATGCTGAACGCAGTTTTGGCGGAGATCGAGGGAAGTTATCTATTTGTCTCTTCAGCCGCACCCTCCGACTTTGTCGTTGATATGGAGAAGAAGAAAATAAAGACCGCAAAGGAAGTTGTTTTAACGCTAAGAGAAGCGCCCAAGATCATAAGAGAGGTTAGAAAAGTATACGATGGGAAGATAATTGGTTTCAAGGCTGAAACGGGAGTTGGCGATGAGGAGTTGGAGAAGATTGCGAGAGAAAGACTTGAATGCGATAAACTTTCCATGGTCGTTGCAAACGACGTCATGGAGAGGGGAATGGGAACCCTAGAAACAAGGATCGTCATAGTCACCGAAAAGCGCTCACAGTGGGTTGAGGGTATAAAGAGCGAGGTCGCGAGAAAAATAGTCGAGGTCTTCCTTCAAGATTGCGTATGATCTTCTGCCCCTCTGCGGTCAGTTGTATATTTGCCCCTGAGATAAAATCAGATCCTAAGAACTCAGGGAGTTATGGAGTTAGCTTTACTATAGATCGCGGAGTCTATGCAACGCTCTCGGACTCTCTTCGATTCAACGGAAAAGAAATCGAGTTTCCAACTGTAGAGTTCGTGCTAAGGAAACTCGGAATTCCTGGAGTTGATCTGTACACAGAACTTCCGCTTGGTTGTGGCTTTGGCTTAAGCGGGGCGTGCGCAGTTGCTACCGCTTTTCTCTCCGAAAATCCAGCAGTCGAAAATTTCGACGTTGCACATGAAGCAGAAGTCGTGAACTTAACGGGTCTCGGCACCGTCACGACTCAGGCTTTTTCGGGTCTGGTGATAAGAAAGAACGCGAGTTGCCCATCGAAAGCGATTGTGGATCGATTTGTTTGGAACTTTGAGTTCGACTTCTTAACCCTCGGTCAAATCTCGACAAAGGAGATCCTTTCAGGAAGTAGAGATAAGATTTCTGCAATTGGAAAGAAGTGGCTTAAGGAATTCCTGAGATCCCCACACCTTGAGAATCTTTTCGAGGCTTCAAAAGGATTTGCAAACGAGACTGGGCTGATAGAACCGGTGAGGGACATAGTTGAGGCGGTTGAAAGCCAAGGTGGCTTTGCAACGATGGCAATGCTTGGAAAAACGGTTTTTGCATATCGCGGATACGAAGCGTTGAAGGAGTTTGGAGAACCATTTAAGGCGAGAATCGATTGCTGTGGGGTGAGAAAAGTTGAAAGTTTCCGCAGTCCAGTGCAAAATCGGAGACATGGAGAGTGCTAAGAGAACTGCGTTGAGTGCAATTGAAAAAGGCGCCGAGATATTACTTTTTCCAGAATACTTTTCTTACGCGGAACTTTCACTTACGATTACCGAGAACACCCTTGACTTTTTGGAAAGGATCAGCAGAGAATTTGGAGTCGTTACAGTTGGGAACGTTGTTTACAAAGCGGGTGCAATATACAACAGGGCAATGGTTTTCGAAGGTGGCGATGAGATCGCTTACCAAGACAAGATACATCCCACGAAGACTGAGAGATTTCTCGGCATAAGCCCTGGAAAGAGCTTGAGGATCTTTAATGTGAGGAAAGCGAAGGTATGCATACTTATTTGTGCAGACGTTCTTTATCCAGAGCTCTGCAGAGTTGCGGGACTTAAAGGCGCAGAGGTAGCTTTAAATCCGGTTGTATCCTTCAAACACTCTGATTTGCCGGGCACGGAGCTTAGGCATTGTCTTTACTTTGCAAGGTCTTTCGACAATTGCTACGCAATCGTGAAAGCCGGTGGTTTCGGTAGAACTTTCACAGGAGCGGAAGTCGTTGGAAGAAGCTTGATTTCGAGCTTCGATGGAATATTGGCAAAGAGTAAGAACGAGGAGAGCGAGGAAGCGGTGGTTTCAAACCTTGACCTCGAAAGGATAAGGGAATACAGAGCAAAGAATTACTCTTTGACAGACAGGAACGTCGAGGCGTATTACGAGCTTTTGAAGGTTTAGCGAAAGAATTTTAACTCGTTTCAAACTTTGGTCATGAAGATCGTGTTTCATCCCGATTTCTACAAGGTCTACGCATCCGACCCAGCTGCTGAAGCTGGAAGAATGGAGGCGATTGTCCAAGAGCTCAAGGATTACGAGTTCGTTCAGCCTGAGAAAGCGACGAAGGAAGACATTCTTTTAGTCCATACAAAAGCGCACTACGAGTTCGTGAAAAGCGAAGAGGAAGTTTTCGATGTTGCAATGCTCGCAGTCGGTGGAGCAATCTTGGCTTCCAAAATCGCTTTTGTTGAGCCAGTTTTTGCTTTAATACGCCCTCCGGGGCACCATGCAAGTCCCGACAGCGCTTGGGGCTTTTGCTACTTCAACAACGTTGCAATCGCAGTGAGGAAAACGCTCGTAGAGGGAAAAGCGAAAAGGGCTGTAATCGTCGACTTTGATCTTCACTTCGGCGATGGGACTGCGAACACGTTTAGGGATGATGAGATGGTCAAGTATCACCATATGGGTGGTGGAAACATCGAAAGCGTTGAAGATTTTCTCAATAAAAGCGATTTTGACTTAGTAGCTGTTTCTGCGGGTTTTGATAAACACAAGGAAGATTGGGGAGGCATACTTGAGACCGAAGATTACAGAGAGCTTGGGAAGATAATTGCTGAGATTTGCGAGGAAAGGAAAGCAAAACGCTTCGCAGTTCTCGAAGGTGGTTATAATCACAGAGTCCTTGGAAAAAACGTGAGAGCGTTTATAAAAGGATTTGAATAAAAAATTATTGCTCTGGTGCAAGCTTTGTCAAGATCTTTTGATCTGTTATCACACCAACAGGTTCCCCCTTATCTGTAACGACGAGTATCCTTACTTTTTCGTCCCTCATCAGTCTGATCGCTTCCCTTATCCTTGTGTCCTTTTCAACGAGCACGATCTTTGGTCTCATCACTTCCTCTACCTTCGCCTCAAGCTTACCCTCTGCAACCGCTTTTCCGATGTGGTCGAGCGTTAGAATTCCAACGAATTTTCCATCTTTTTTCACAGGTGCGCAGTAAATCTGTTTCTCAGCCAAGAGCTTTGCACCATCGATGACCTTTGCGTCTGCTTCGATTGTTATTATTGGCGAGCTCATGTGCTCTCCTACCGTGTCCTTTGGTAGCGCTACGATCTTTTCGATGTCCACGATTACCGTGTTCGCGGTGTCGTCTCTGCCGACAACCTTGCCAGATATTACGAGCTCGTTTACTGGCGTGGGACCAAAGGTAACTTTGTCTCCAGGGATTATTTTCTTTATGTCTCCGAGTAGTCTAACCCTCGCCTGACATATCTCCGGGTGAGATATCGACGGTAAGTCTATCTCTTCGACTGAGAGGTCCTCGGCAACGACGTCGTTTATTATCACTGGAACGACTACGCTCTCTTCTGGTTTCGTGATCGAAAGCAGTTCGTATGCCTTCGAAGTCGGTCTATATC
>JBKBUO010000033.1:0-11569 GCA_046290005.1 Archaeoglobaceae archaeon
GGCATGTTCGATGTGTTGGCAACAAGAACAGTTCTAAGCATCAACGGCTTTCCAGTTCTCGGATCTATTAGCTCAGGGAACTCTTCAAGAACTTCTGTCATCTCATTTCCACGTTCTCCACAACCGATGTAGACAACGATTTTCGCATCGCTCCACTTTGCAAGCTGGTGCTGGGTCACAGTTTTACCACTTCCGAATGGTCCCGGAATTGCAGCGGTTCCGCCCTTTGCAATCGGGAAGAAGGTGTCGAGAATTCTCTGTCCAGTTAACAAGGGAACGATTGGGGGCAACTTCTCTACATAAGGTCTTGGAATTCTCACCGGCCACTTGTGAGCCATTTTAAGTTCAGTCCCATCTTCGAGGATTGCGATCGTTTCGTCTACTGTGAAGTTTCCAGAGTATACCTCCTTGACTCTACCACCCCTGACGTTGGGTGGAACGAGAATTCGGTGCTCAACTACCTCTGTCTCTTGGACTTTTCCAATTATCTGCCCCGCCTTAACTTCATCGCCCTTCTTTATCAACGGCTGGAAGTCCCACTTCTTCTTTTTATCAATCCCCGGTGCCTCGATTCCGCGGCTTATGAAGTCTCCACTAACTTCCTTCAGCACTGGAAGTGGTCTCTGGACTCCATCGTAGATGTTTCCTATTAGCCCCGGACCCAAGTCAACGCTTAACGGCATTCCCGTGTTCACAACTTTTTCTCCCGGTCTTACGCCGCTCGTATCTTCGTAGACCTGTATCAGCACCTTGTCTCCCGCTAAACCCACGACTTCGCCCATCAGCTTCTCTTCCCCAACCTTGCAAAGATCATACATCCTCGCTTTCAGCCCCTCAGCAACAACGAGGGGACCTGAGATTCTGAAAATCTCCCCAACGCTCACTTCCATAGGTCAACACCTATCGCCTTCCTTATTTTTTCTCTAATTTCTTCTACAATTCCCGTTGCACCCACAGCAATAAAGGTTGGTTCCACCCTTTCCTCGATCTCTCTACGAAGTGCAACGGGAAGCTTTTTCAAAAACTCAGGTTTAATCGCAACAACACCAATATCTTTTCTCCTCAAAACATCCTCCACAGCTTTAACCATCTCCTCATCGCTCTTCACTTCGTAAATGTCAACGATTCCCGCGAGCATGAAACCGGTTACGAAGTCCATGTCCCCGATTACAGCCATTTTCATACTATCACCATCTGCCTCTCTATTTCCTCATTTGGCAGTCCATGCCACTTACCCCAGCCAAGAACTCGCAGATCGTCGACCTCCGTTTTCTTGAGCACTATGTATTGCAGCACTGGAAGTATGCTCAGTGGATAATTTCCAGCTCTTTTTGCTATCGCCTCAATCCATATCTTGTCGAATTCAATCTCTGCCCTTGCCAAGTCATCAACTCTCGAAACTTTCCAGAACCAAAAGCCTTCGAGACTCTTGAGCATCTCATCAAAGCTCATCGTCGCCAATTTCCTTGCTTCGTCTTCTGTTAACTCGTAACCTCCAGGGACTATGCGGGCTATTATTTCATCCGCGGTGTCTCCTTCTGCTTTTAGTCTCAACAAAGTCTTTACGTTCCTCAGATCTATTTCCATTTTGACAAAGTTCAGAAAAACCCTGCTTTCGAAATCACTTGCTTTTGTCGCAAGCAAGTATTTATAATAGAGCTTCCAAAGCTCATCCTCGATTACGTTCATTGGAACAGAGCCTATCTTTGAAAGTGCTTCATGATAAGGTGTGCCCTCGAGTTCCTTTACGATTTCGTTGATATCCTTGGCAAGCAGAGAGCGCAAATAATCTGAACTAAACTCCCCCGCCGGGACGAGGCTTTCTTCTATCACCTCAGAGGGTAAATTTGCGTTCTTACCTCGAATTATGTTTATCAGATTCCACACATCCCATCTTCTAAGATAGTTGCCTATAAGTGTTTTTGCCTCACCAAAGGAAACGCTGTATATTTTCCTATAAGTCTTTGCAAGATTCGAAAACAACGAATAGTCCAAAAGCTTTGGTCCCGTGTATTTGTAAGCCATCTCATCGATTTCCTTTTTGTATTCAGTTTCTTCGAGAAAACGCATGATCTCATCGAAACTCATGTTCAAAAGCTTTCTAAAGTCCTCTGCTTTCAAGAGTTTGCTCTTCATCACTTTCGTCCTTGCAACGATGTAGGCGTAGGCAGCCTTAGTTCTTGATATCATCGCTATCACCCAAACAAAATCTTCGCGACCTCGCCGATCTTCTTTTCATATAGCTGAGAAAGTAGTTCATCAAACGTCAGGTTGATCCTCACCTCCCCGCTTGGATCCTCGAGTATGACGCCTCCAAGCGCAGTTATGTTGCCAGCGATCGTTAGATTGAGTTTCAATTCCTTCAAGATGACTTTCACCAAAGTCTCGTCTTCTTTTCTTACAAAGATCTTCATTCCGTTCTTTGCGTTCTTCGTTATCAATGTCTTTAGAATGCCTTTTCTCGTGCTTTCATCCATTTCCAAGACTTTTTTTCTGAGAAGTTTGAAAACTTCCTCCGTTATCTCCTTCTGCTTTGCAAGCATCGCCCTTTTGAGCTCGAGGTTTAAGCTTGAAATCTCTTGTTTCCTCAAGGCTTCACCTTCTTTCTCAGCCTCCTCCTTTGCCCTTTTTAGGATCGCCTCCGCTTCAGCTTTCGCCTCCTTTATTATCTTATCGACTTCTTTTCTCGTTTCTTCTTCTATCCTCCTAACCTCTTCTTCCCCCTTTCTCGTTATTTCCTTCAGAATAGTTTCCAAGGGCATTTTTTCACCCGTATGCGAACATCAGTATGAAGCTGATGACCAAGCCAAAGATGACGATGGTTTCTGGAATAACTGTAAACAGCAGACCCAAGCCAAGGAATCCTCTGTCCTCTGCTATTGCTCCAACTGCTGCAGCGCCAATTCCGCTTTCACCAGCTCCAGCGCCTATTCCAGCGAGTCCTACCGCTAAGCCAGCTCCAATGGCAGCGCATCCCTTAATAAATGCCTCATCACTAATCAAGGCTTCAGCCATTTTTATTCACCCCCAAGCAACGCATCGACCCATCTCACGGTGTCCCTAAACTCATATCCAAAAAGTAAAATTAAAATCGCGATTGTTGCGCCAAGCGCTAGTCTGGTTGTTGAGACCAACCAGTAGTAGCGGACGAACCTCTCAACGTTTTTTTCACTGCCTAATTTCTCTGCCAGCCTTAGAATGAATTTTTCGCCGATCATCCGTATGCGAACATCAGTATGAAGCTGATGACCAAGCCAAAGATGACGATGGTTTCTGGAATAACTGTAAACAGCAGACCCAAGCCAAGGAATCCTCTGTCCTCTGCTATTGCTCCAACTGCTGCAGCGCCAATTCCGCTTTCACCAGCTCCAGCGCCTATTCCAGCGAGTCCTACCGCTAAGCCAGCTCCAATGGCAGCGCATCCCTTAATAAATGCCTCATCACTAATCAAGGCTTCAGCCATTTTTATTCACCTCCTTCCTCCTCTATAAATTTTCTAACCCTCCCAAATGGCGAGTATTCTCTACCTCCACCCTCAAAAAACTTCGTAAAGAACTCAACGTAGTGCAGACGCAACGATTGTAGTCCAGGATCCAATATTCCAAGAAGGAAGTTTACTCCGTGCCCTATAAGCATTATAACTACTGCTAAGGGTAGTATAGCAATTCCTGGTTCAAGGGCGATCTTTAGCGAGATGTAGTTTATAACAAAGGCTATGTAAACCGAAGACAAACCGATTGCAAGCAATCGAGCGTAGCTGATTATCTGACCGAACCAAGTCAAAAGCTCGACAGCCATTATCGTCCCAAATATGCCCATCTTTGGAATTTCTGCCTTTAGGAATATTACAAGCCAAATCAGAATCAGTGGCAAAGCGAGCAAGTAGAAGTAGTTTAATCCTACTTCCCAACCACTTACGAGCCCGGGGATCGGTAGTGGAACCGCTCTAGCTTCTGCAACCGTGTTACCAAACACGTAAAGATTCTCTGGCAGAATCTTGCCAAAGCCTTCGTGTGGCGGTGAAGTAAAGATTCCAAGGTTGTATGAAAAGCCTAGGATTATGAACACAAGTCCGAGAACTCCAAGAATCCAGCAACCCTTCTCCAGAATCGCCTCCTTTATTCCGTGCTCGACGTAAACGTTGTAAAATCCCATCGAGAAGCCCCAGAGCATCTTAACCATACCTATGGACAAGACCATGAACAACAGAGCCTTGACTCCAAACTCTTCAACTCTGTCGAAGAGCGGATGCCCATGGTTGAAGGCGTATATGGAAGCGAGAAGATCGCCGATGAAATGCACTTCGCTTGGATGCTTGATTCCTGGAACTATAAATGGACCGAAGAACTCACCGTAGATGAAACCAAAGACTATAGAAACGATTCCACTCGCAAGACCGATATTAAGCAGTTTTTGCCAACCCTCTGTTTTGAAAACAGTCTTCAAATAAAGCGATGCTACAACGATTAACAATCCATAGCCGATATCGCCAAGCATCAAACCAAAGAACAGCGGGAAGAAGATTGCCATTATAACCGTTGGATCTATCTCCTTATACCTGGGAATGGCGTAGGTCTTCGAAAGGATTTCGAAGTTCTTTGCAACGCCCGGATTTTTCAGCTTTGTTGGTGGCATCTCGTGCTCTTCAATACTTAGTTTTTCCACCACAAGCCCCCTGGCTTCGAGTTCTTTTTTGAATCCTCCAAAGTCTTTTTCGGGAACGTAACCAACGAGGACAAAGGTGTGCTTCGAAGTTAGTGCTTTTAAGGGTAGTTCCGCTTTCTCTACTTCAGAAGACAGGTATTCTTCGATCGCAAGCAAAAGCTCAGACTCCTTGACCTTTAGCTCCTCGATTTCGACCTCTATCTTGTTCTTCTTGGTGTTCAGTTCTTCCCTAGTTTTTTCAAGCTCAGAGATTCTTGCATCTATTTCCGCATCTGGCACTGGTAGTTCCTTGAAACCATAGGTCTGGAGAATCTTAAAAGCTTCGTCGCCGTGCTCTGCTTTGACGAAAAGTGCTATGACAAATTGCTTCTCGTATTCCCTAAGGATTAAGTCGAATTCGCTCGTTATCTTTCGTAGATCCTCACTTGGATCCTTCTTTATCAACCCTACGAAACACCTTATCGATCTGTAGCCCTTCAGAAGTCTTGGGGATACACCGAGGAGCTTTAGTGGTTCGAGATTCGTGAGCTCCGTGTCGATAGACTTAAGGGAGTCGTTTATCTTCTTAAGTTCATCAAGTCTCGCACCTATTTGCTCTTGATACTCTGCAAGTTTTCTGCTCATCTTTTCCTCGATCTCTGCTTGCTTGAACTTCCTCTTCACTGAGATCTTGGAGGCATCGAGTTTCAGATGAGATATGTAGCTTCGCAGTTGTAAAAGTGCTCGAGATACCTGCCCAGCTTTTTCCATCGGTGTTCCAACCTTGAAGCCTTCTGTTTCCACAGGACTTTCAACGTGGAGCATGTTTAGCTTGTAAAGGCTCTCGGATGCGATTGCGAGCTTCTCGTTCGCTCCAACAACCGCAACCTTAGCCATTTTTTCAGGCTTAAGCATGCCCCATCATCCCTACTAACTCTTTATAAAGTAAATCAACCGCCTTTTCAACGTTCCTTCTTCCCTTCGCCTCGAACTCTGTGATCTCTTTTGTCTTCTTCGACTTTATTTCTTCCTTTTCCTTATCTACTCCCGCCCGGACTTTCTCTAAGATTTCTTTCTTGATTTTGACCGCTTCCGCCTCTGCATCGCTCAAGATCTTTTTCGCCTCAGCCTTTGCGTTTGCAATTGCCCTCTTTTTTTGCTCTTCAGCGTTTTTGATCATCTCCTCAAGTTTCGCTTCCGCATCCTTAATTTGCCTGAGAATTTCTGTTTTCTCCACGTTGACCACCCTGCGAAGATATCTAAGCAAATCTTTTGCCCATCGAATTATATTTAAGTTTTGTGGTTTTTAACATTTGGATTAATAATTCTAATTCCAAAAAATCAAATGAAGTCGTCCAATTCTCTTTGCCCCAACCTCTTCAACGTTCTCCACCTTCTCCTCACACAAGGCAAAAGCACCTTTTGCCTTTTGAGAAAGGATATAGTTCTCGGATCACTTGAATATCCGCTACCAAAATCTCCAAACTCCTCTTTCAACTTTTTTATTGCCTTCTCCCTTTCGACCTTTGCAACTATCGAAGCAGAAGATACGAGAACGTACTTCTCATCCGCTTTGTGCTCCGCAACAACTTCCACGCGGGTGCGCTCTTTCAAATAATTCGAAAGTCGCTCTGGATTGACGTCCCAGCTGTCAACGTAAACGAGAGTTGGAGCGAGTTTTTGAATTATTTCCACGCAAGCATCCCTTATTATTTCGTTCAGATTCTTTATCTCCATTAGCTCGTTAAGCTTTTCTGCGTCTATGCTGACGACTTCAACCTTTGCAACTTCTCTGATTTTCTCAGCAAGTTCTTCCCTTCTTCTCTGCCCCAGTTTTTTTGAATCTCGAACGCCTATGTTGAGCAGATAATCCTCGCAATCACAAGCAACGCCCGCAACGACTAAGGGTCCAATTACGCAACCTTTTCCAGCTTCATCGATTCCAGCTTTCATAGATCTATCTTAAGACCCTTCATTGGCAATCTTCCTTTTTTCATCTTTTTCATCACGCTCTTAATCGTTTCATAGTATTTGAGCAGTTCTCTGACTTCTTGCTGAGACGTCCCGCTTCCAATTGCAATTCTTCGTATCCTAGAGCCGTCGATGATCTTTGGATTAAGGAGCTCCTCTTCTGTCATCGAGTCCATTATAACCTTGAACCTTTTCATCTTCTCTTGGGTCATCTCAGCCATATCGTCGTTGACCTTCAACCCAAGCATTGGAATCATTTCAAGCACCTTTCTAAGCGGACCCAGCTTGTTCATCGCTTCAATCTGCTTGTAAATGTCTTTCAAAGTGAAGCTTCCTCTGATAAAGGCTTCTGCATCGATTTCCTCCTCCGTAGTAACTCTTTCCACCTTCTCCATCAAAGCCCTAATGTCTCCCATTCCAAGAAGTCTTGAAATGAAGCTTTGAGGATCGAACTTCTCGAAATCTTCAACCTTTTCACCAGCACCGATGAATGCTATGGGGATTCCTATTTCTCTTGCAGCTGAAAGCGCCCCACCACCTTTCGCAGTTCCGTCAAACTTCGTTATAATTATCCCATTTATACCGATCGCTTCATGAAAAGCCCTTGCTTGCTTACTTGCAAGCTGTCCGATCGCAGCATCTAAGACGAGGAACTTGTAATCTGGATTCAAAACCTTTGCTATCTCGATCATCTCATCTATAAGCTCTTTCTCGAGCGCATGTCTCCCCGCGGTGTCTATTACGAGCAAGTCTTCTTTTGCGCTTTCAAGTGCCTTCTTCACAATCTCCACCGCGCTTATACCTTTGTAGCCATAGAATGCTATGTTGCTCGCATCCGCCAACTGCTTCAACTGCTCAAAAGCAGCTGGGCGATAGGTATCGGCAGCGATAACAGCAGACTTTAGGCCACGATCCTTAAAGAATTTTGCAATCTTCACAGCAGTAGTTGTTTTTCCACTTCCCTGCAAACCAACGAGCATGATCCTTGCTTTCTTAAGCGGGATTTCTATTCCCTCACCGACGCCTTTCAAAAGTTCCTCATAAACAATTTTAAGCACGTGTTCTCTTGCATCAAAATATTCTGGGACTTCTTCACTCAAAGCACGCTTCTTTATCGCCTCGCTTATCTCCTTGACTTGTTTTATGTTCACATCTGCCTTTATCAAAGCCCTCTGAATGTCTTTAACCATCTCTTCAACGAACTTTTTGTCTATGCTCGTCGAGCCGAGAATTTTCTTAGCCACTTCTTTCAAAGCTTCTAACGCCATTGAAAACAATACACGTGGGATTTAAAAATAGTTGCTCAAAAGGTAGAAAAATATTTTTACGCTTTCGCACCACTGAGGGACATGTTTCCGATGAACGCGAAGCAGATGAAAAAGATGATGAAACAGATGGGCATCGAGATGGAAGAGATTGAAGCAAAGGAGGTAATAATAAAAACAAGCACTGAGGAACTCATTTTCAAGAATCCAAGTGTTACAAAGATTTCTGCAAAAGGTGTCGAAAGTTTTCAAGTCGTGGGTAGCTACGAAGTCCTGAAGATCGCTCCAGAGATAAGCGACGAAGACGTGAAGCTCGTGATGGAGCAAGCAAAGGTCGATGAAGAGACCGCGAGAAAAGCTTTAATCGACGCAAACGGAGATATCGCTGAAGCTATAATGAAGTTGCGAAAATGAAACCGCCGATAGTTCTATCAAGAGGAAAACTGAGCTACTTAGTCGAGAAATTTGAAGGAGAGTTGCACACACACCATGGAGTAATCAAGCTCGAGGAATTGAAGGGGAAGTCTTTTGGGGATACCGTAGCAACTCACTTGGGCATAGAGTTCAAAATACTCCCATTCAAACTTGCAGAGTTTTTCAAACACTTTAAAAGAGGGGCTACACCATTGATGCCAAAGGATATCGGCGCAATAATTGCCTTCACGTCTCTTTCCCCAGACTCGATGATCTTCGACGCAGGAACTGGCAGCGGGATGTTGGCCGCGTATTTGGCTTACTTCAACAAATTTGGGGAAGTTTTGACTGTGGAGAAGAGGAAAGATTTTGCAATGATTGCAAAACGCAATTTTAAGATTGCTGGACTTAAGAACATCCATCAAGTCATTGGAGATGCTTTGTTCGTCGCAGATGGCTTGAAAAAAGAGTTCGACTTAGTTGTTCTCGACATGAAAGACGACGTCGCTTTCATACCAAAGGCAAAAAAGATGTTATGCGTTGGCGGATACATAGCGATCTACAACCCCTACATAGAATCCGCAAGAAATGTCTACGAAGAGCTCAGAAAAAACGACTTCAGAGAGCTTGAAGCGTTTGAGATCCTAAAGGTCGACCTTGACATAAAGAGAGTTGGAACCAGAACTTCGACTGCGATCTGGCACACGGGTTACATAGTCATTGGAAGAAAGTATTAGAGAAGTGGAACTCTCGAGAAGTCCTCGATTTCCAAAGATTTTCTCCAAATTACTCTACAATCGCAATCAAGATCGAGGAGAGATTTGTCCTGGGTTAAAGAAAAGAGCTTGAGAGCGCTTACGACTTCTCTATCGCATTTTCCACAGTTGTGCGGTCCGCGGATTTTTCCTCCCGCAACCGGATCGCAAATGATCTCTACATCGCCTTCAATTCTTTTTATAGCCTCAACCGCGCTCCAAAGCCAAGGTGGACGATAAAGGCTCCTTTCCCAAAGCTTTTCAACGATTGTTCCCTTCTGAACGTTCGTAAGATTTATCGAGATCAGGTCAACGAGTTTTGAAACTTTTTTTGCAGAATCCACGACGTCTAAGATTGCTTCTCTCTCCGAGAGAAAAGGAGGTTTAAGGAGGAGATAGCACTTAACTCTAAAGCCAGATGCTTTGATTTTTTCCACCGCAAATTTGAAATCTGAGAAAGAAAAGCCCTTGTTTATACAATTCTCTCTTATAAAATCGTCTGCAGTTTCAAGTCCGATGCCAACTTCAAGCTCGATACCCTCAAAATCCCTGAGCTTTTCCTCACTCACGAACTCTGGACGAGACTCCACTATTATCTTCTCCACACCTCTTTCCAAGGCTCTTTCAACTATATATAGCCTCAAATCTCTTGAAACCTCGTTCTCATCGAAGAAACTACCGGATGTAAAGATCTTGAGAATCTTTGTGTCAATCTTAGCAAATATCTGGTCTATCTGCTCCTTCAAAATTTCTCCACTTAAGTTTCTCGACTCAAGCCAATAACTGCACATCGTGCATTTTCGCCAGGCGCAACCCTTGGTTGTGATAATCGCAGTTAAACATCGCTCTTCTCTTCCCTTGTATCTCTCGAGCTCCTTCCAAATCTTAACCATACACCTTTGCCCTATACTTTTCGCCCATGTAAAGCCCCGCAACGAGCCCAGTTAGGTGAGCGATGTATGCGACACCACTGTATACAAGATGCGAAGCGCTCAATACGAGCATCCCAAAGTCGTAAACTGCGAACAAAAGAATAGCCAAGCGAATGTTTATTGGAAAAGGAATTGGGAATATCAATATCTTCATCCGTGGTGCAATCATCGCCAAACAGCCCATGACACCAAAGATCGCTCCTGAAGCTCCGAGTGCTGGGATAAGACTATAAATCGCGTAAGCATAGGCAATGTAACCAAAGTTACCAGCAAGACCAGAGATTAAGAAGACCTTCAAGTATCCCTTTTCCCCCAACAATCTCTCGAGCTCCGCACCAAAGAAGAGAAGGACAAAGGAGTTTATGAAAAAGTGCCAAAGCTCAACGTGGAGAAAAATGCTCGTAACCAACTGCCACGGCATTTCAAGGAAGTGCACCGGACTTAAAGCCAAGAAGTAAACAGATTGTCTCGGGAACAGGATTGCGATGAGAAAGAAGACTAAGCAAATGAAAAGAACCGTATTGTTTGCCCCATATGGAAAAATACTCCTTCTGCGTGAAAGATCAAACTCCACAAAAAAAGAATGTGGAGGGATTAAAAAGGTTTCTACAGCTTATACTTCGACTGGAACTTCTTAACAATACCCGCAAGTCTCTGGGCTTCCATTATGTTGCCCTGTATCTTATACTTACCCATCATGAAAGCTGCAACCGCGTCTTCCTTGCCCCTCAAAACGTTTGCCCAAAGCTCTGGGCTTGCTATCACTGTAAAGGTCGCCGCACTTGCCTTGCCCTCCTTAAAGGAGCACTTCCCATCGGGTGTGTATTCAACGTAAAACTCTTCTCCACCCAAAGAATACTGAACTACGCCCTTCCAGCCACTCATCGCCTTCTGAATCTCCGGATCTTGGTTTTGAATCTCGCACATCTTTTTAATCATCTCTTTTGCTTCGCTCATACGATCACCGATTTGATAATTTTATCCATGAATATAAGCGTTGTGATTTGAGCACAAAAGAAAATAGCTTTAAATCTAAATAAATCAAATTATTAATAATTACTATTTGCTTTCTTCTTTTATGTTGAGTTCTCTGAACTCTGGAGTTGTTTGGAACCTTCTCGTGAACACATCTTTAACCACAACGATGTCTCCGACTGCGCGAACAATTCTATACGGTATAACAACCCCCCTTGAGTTCGACTCAATCAAGGACTTGTTGTATTCAACAACAACTATGCCTGAAATCGCACTGGCATTTGTGTCGATTACAACGTCTTCGATCTTCCCCACGTATCTACCTTCGTCGGTGAAGACTTTCATCCCAAAGAGAGTCGTGATTTCTCCGCTCATAGTCATAAAAGAAGCAATCCAATGGAATATATTAATTTTTCCTCATTTGTAACTCCGCAACCCTCGTTTCACTTGTATTCCAAAAGCATAAAGTTTATCTTCAAGGATTGCAAACGCATTGAAGGGCTCGTAGCTCAGCGGTAGAGCGCCGCCTTCGCGAGGCGGAGGCCCCGGGTTCAAATCCCGGCGAGTCCATTGAAAAATGCTTTTTTAATCCTAAAAGGCTTTTGAGAGTTTT
>JBKBUO010000033.1:11668-16531 GCA_046290005.1 Archaeoglobaceae archaeon
TTTATTCCCAAATCTACTTTTTCTCCGCTCTTCTGTGCATCTTTTTCGCATTTTTCTCTTATAACCGGTTTTTTGGGACTCGCAAGATTCATGCTCCTGAACAGAGTTTCTAAGACCTACCAACTGTTCGGGGTATTCGCTCCTCGAATCCAATATCTCTATAATCCAAGTGCCAGAGATGAGTTTATGCCCCACAGGTTTAGTCACAAAAACGCTGAGATTCTCGATTCAGAAGATAGAAGAGCGTTCTTTCCCCCAGAAAAAGTTCTCGGGATTCTCGATGGAGTTAAAGCTAGAAAGGAAGTGGCGTTCGACGTCGGAGCTGGAACAGGATATTTAACGATTCCACTCGCCAAAATATTCAAAAAAGTCTACGCAGTAGAGATAAGCTTGGAAATGGTGGAAATTCTAACTAAAAAGTTAAAAGAAAACGGAATTTCCAACGTTGGGATAATCTTGAGCGAAAAACCGCCAGAAGTAGACTTTTCGATCGACCTCGTGGTCTTCTCAAACGTTCTTCACGAAATGGATTCACCGAGAGAATACCTCTGTTGGGCAAAGAAGGCGAGTTTCGTTCTCATTGCAGAGTGGAAAAAAGTTGAAACGGAATTTGGACCACCAATCGAAGATAGAATATCGCTTGAGGAAATCCTTTCGGTTTGCGAAGGTTACGAAGTTGTAAAAGTTGAAGAACTACCGTATCACTACGTTGCCCTATTAAAAAAGAAGAGTTAACTTCTACCCGGCTTGTTGACCAAGCATGCCTTGGATCTTCTTTTGGAGCTCAGTAAACCTCTCTCTCAACCTCTCTTCTTGCCTTGTCAAAGTCTTAATTCTTATGTCGTAGCTATCCACTTTCTCTGTCAGCTCCTTTAAGAGCTTCTCCTTGCTCTCTTTGACCAGGATACTACCTACGGTTTTGTAAATCGGTGTATTCTCGTCGAGATTCTGGACTTCGTTCAAAGCCTGCTTTGCTTCCTCAAGTAGAGCTTCGATCTGGGCTTTTTGCGTTATAACCAGCTGGAGCTGTTGCTGAACCTGCTGGAGCTGGGCAATCAAATTCTGAAGTTGCGGTGGTAACTCGCTCATACCAACACCTCTATTTCCTGACACATTTTAATCAGCCTCAACCATGAGTTTAACGCAGCTCTCAGATCAGAGATAGTATCCGCGGAGATTTCAAGTCTTACAAATCCATCAGATTGATAAATCTTTGCACTGCTTATCGAACTCATTTCCTCTGGTTCCAAAGCATTTGCCACTGCTTCGCTACACTCCAAAACTATCATAGCCTTCATAACGCGTCTCTCATGTCTTCAATTGCTTTGTCTATTGTTCTCTTCAAAACGTCTGGCAATCCCTTTATCTCTATCTCCATGAATCCACGAACTATTGCAGAAATTGCTTCGTCTCTGCTCATACCCCTCGACATCAGGTAGAATATCTCCTCCTCCGCAATCTTTCCAATCGCAGCCTCGTGGCTAAGCTCGAGGTTCGGTTTTCTCGCTATTAGTTCTGGAATCGCGGTTATTTCACCGTTGTCAGATAAAATCAGCCCCTTACACTCTAAGTGCCCCTTAACCCCTTCGGATTCGCCGATTATTTGCCCCCTTGCGGTTATTTTGCCACCCTTGCTTATCGTTCTTGAGATTATTTCCGCAGTAGCTCCAGGTTCCTTAAGCACAGCTCTTGAGCCAGAATCAACGACCGAGCCTTCGAGTGCAACGATAACACTGCTAAAGATGGCTTTCGAGTTTCTGTAAACGTAAGACGTCGGATACATCTGCACGAGCTTGACTGGGTTCAATAGTATGTAGTTGCTTATGAAAGTCGCATTCTCTTCCACAATTGCAGCACTCCTCGGTCTAACTTCTATCTTGTTGTGCCAGCTATGGATCATAGTAAAACTGAGCTTTGCGTTTCTCTTGACAAAAAATTCTGAAACGCCGATGTGCATTCCCACTGCGCTGGGATGTGATGTGCAACCCGTGAGAATGTTAAGTTCTGAGCCTTCTTCGGCAATTATGATGTTGTGCACCTTCTGCGTTTTCGCCCTATGCAGAAACAAGCAAGCCTCCACTGGTATCTCAACCTTCACATTCGGTAAAGCTCTGATGAAGTAACCATTTACATCTTCGCTGTCCGCTTCTTTCGTGAACTCGTCTTGATCTCTTCTCAAAATTCTCCAGAAGTAATCCTTAACCCAATCGTATTTTTTCATCGCATCTCTTATGCTCATAACTTCTAAGCCTTCGTAGAACGTTGCTACGTTACGCACTTCTTGATCTTGCTGAATAAAAGTTGCTGATCTCTTCGTTGGATCAAGCTCTATGCCTACCTCTCTCAACTTTTCCCTATCTATATCATATCCTTCAGACATTTCGTCAAACACCCCTCGTAGCCGTTTTTCCTTATCTGATCCAGTATATCCCTTGGGTCTCCAATACAAGCGACTTTTCCGTTGTATAGAATCGCACCGTAGTCCGCGCTCACGTAATCGAGAATATGTCCTTGATGCGTTATTATTATCCCTGCTTTTTCCCTGTTTTCCTTTTCTCTCTCCAAAAGCTCGCTAATAGCTTTACCCACGAGGGAAATGTTCTCGAGATCTACACCGCTATCAGGTTCATCGAGCATAACAAAATCGGGGTTCATGAGCATCAGCTGTAAGATCTCCGACCTCTTCACCTCTCCTCCAGAAAATCCAAGGTTCACAGATCTATCGAGGTGCTCTTTCATCTTCATTTTCTCGGCAAGCTCGTAGATCTTATCTTGAGCTCCGGATAGCTTTGAACAATGACGGAGGACGTCGATGAGCTTCACGCCACTGATCTTTGGCGGATTCTGGAAGGACATCGCCATGCCAAGCTTAACTCTCTCGTCCGTTGGTAGATTCGTTATATCCACTTTCTTGAATACTATCCTCCCCCCGACGATCTTATACGCAGGGTTACCGATGATCGCATTTAAAAGTGTCGATTTTCCGCTTCCGTTTGGTCCGAAGAGGGCAAGGGTTTCACCCTTCTTTATGTAGAGGTTCACGTTTTTCAGTATCCTTCTACCATCCACCTCAACGCTGAGGTTCACAACTCTTAGCATGAAATCCGTTTACTTTCCGAGCTTAAAAAAGCTTCGAGGTTAGGAGTAGAAAGATTTATTATAATAGAAGTCATGCAATTACAACATGGAGCTTCCGTTTCAACCAAATCTATGCTTTGAATGCGAAATTTTATGCATGAAAAGATGCAAATACATAAAAAATCCAAAAGAGTTTCTAAAAGTCGCCAATGGCGAATTTTGCGAAATTCTTGTAGATTGCAAGAATTGTTACGCTTGCGAGGAGTTTTGTCCTTACGAAAATCATCCTTTCTACAGAATCGTGGAACTTCAAGAGAAGTTTGGAGTAAAAAAGATCAGCAATGAGATGATGGAAGCGCTCGAAAAAAGATACGCCCCCGTAGGGGAGTTTCGAGCTAAAAAGGTTAAGAGAGGATTGCACATATGCCTTTTCCCAGAGTTCAAGGATTTGAACAAGACGAAGCTCTTCGAAGGTTTTGAGATCGTAAGAGGACGGCACGTTTTTTGCAATCTCTTATACTTGCACTACGGGAGAGTCTCAACGATAAAGGAGCGTTCAAAGAAAGTGCTTGAAAACTTGGCTTCTCTTGGCTTCGAAGAACTCGTTTTATTTCACGATGAATGCTACAGCTTTTACAATTCTCTCCTCAAGGCTTATGGAGTAAATCCAGAGTTTCAAGTGAAGCACCTCTACGAGTTCTTCCTTGAGTTAATTGCGGAAGGAAGTACGAAGGAGTTGAACCTAAAAATAGCCTACCAGAGACCGTGCTCCAACAGATTAAACAAGACCGACAAGCTCTTTGATGAGATCTGTAAAGCTTTAGCCGTGGAGAGAGTAGAGAGAAAGTTCGATCGTGAAAACGCACTTTGCTGTGGAGCACCTTTTATCCTTTCAGGCGATTTAGATTTCGCAAAGGAATTGCAGTCGAAAAACATCGAGGACATCGCATCTACGAATGTGGATTACGTTGTCTTTCTATGCCCGATGTGCTTCGCAACGCTGAAGGAGAGAGTAGAGGAGGTCGGACTTAAGCCAATGATGGTTCACGAGCTATTTGAGATGGCTTTGTTTTAAATCCCAAAATTTATTAAACTTAAGCCAAAGCAAATTCATGCGTCTCCGTGTTGCACATACGCCTGATTCTGATGATGCGTTCATGTTCTACGCGATGCTAAATCGAAAGATCCCACTAAGTTTTGAGGTTGAAAGCGTTGTGGAAGACATAGAAACGCTCAATCAAAAAGCTATGCAAGGATTTTACGAGGTTACAGCGATATCCGTTCACGCTTACGCATTTGTTCATGAATTCTACCGAATTCTTTCAACGGGGGCGAGCGTTGGAAATGGATATGGCCCAATTGTCGTGGCAAAAGAAAGGATAGATCTTGAAAAAGCGCTTATAGCGATTCCGGGAAAATACACAACTGCGACGCTTTTGCTAAAGCTCGCGTGTAATGCGAGAACAGTTGAAATGAGATTTGATAAAATCATCAACGCAGTAAAGAAAGGTGAAGTTGACGCGGGGCTTTTGATACACGAAGCTCAATTGAGCTTCGAGGACTTTGGACTGAAAAAAATCTTAGATCTCTACGAGTGGTGGAACTCGATCGTAGATCTTCCCTTGCCCTTAGGAGTTAATGTGATAAAAAGAAATTTGGATTTCAAGACTCAAAAAGCTTTCCTGAAGGCTATGAAAGAGAGTGTTAGATACGCTCTGGAAAAAATGGACGAAGCTTTATCCTACGCAGAAAGATTTTCACGTGGACTTGACAGAGAGAGGCTTC
>JBKBUO010000034.1:0-5233 GCA_046290005.1 Archaeoglobaceae archaeon
TTGGCGATCGAAGCCTTCGCTTCTGCGCTCGAGATAATTCCAAGGACTCTTGCAGAGAACGCTGGACTTGATCCAATAGACATAATCGTAGAGCTCAGAAAGACACACGAAGAAGGGAAAGTCCGCTACGGCGTAGACGTCTTCAAGGGCAAAGCGGTGGACATGTTCGAAAGCAACGTGATCGAGCCTGTTAAAGTGAAGAAACAAGCCATCGCAGGCGCAACGGAAGTTGCGATAATGATACTGAGAATCGACGACGTAATAGCAGCGAAGGGAACTGAAACGAGCAAAGCTGGAGGAGAAGAGAAGAAAGAGGAAGAAGAGGAATCTGAGTCTTCTTCTGAAGACTAAATTTTTTCAAAAACTTATTTATTCAAAACGACATTTTTCATGCTCCTTGGCATCATTGGGTATCCGATAGGGCACTCGATTTCGCCAAAGGTTCACGAGACGTTGATGAGGGCTTATGGGATCGAAGGTCGATACTTGGCTTTCGAAGTAAAGCCCCACGATCTACGGGACGCGGTTTTCGGTGCAAAAGCCCTCGGCTTCACAGGGTTAAACGTCACAATACCATATAAAGAAGAGGTGCTGAAATTTGTAACACCAGTAGGCGATGCGAGGTTTGCGGTTAACACAATCGATCTGAGAGATATGAAGGGCTACAACACCGACATCTACGGCGTTGAAATGGCTTTTAGAAATGCGGAAGTTGACGTCGGCGAAAAAGTTGCCCTTGTCATTGGCGCAGGTGGCGCAGGAAAAGCGGTGGCTATCGCATTGCTTAAGATGGGATCAAAAGTAGTTATAACCAACAGAACACAGACTAGGGGTATTGAAACCGCCAAAGCTCTTCGGGAATACGGCAACTGTGTTTTTCACCCGATGGAGAGAATTAAAGATGTGAAAGCAGACATAATAGCGAACGCAACACCAATAGGGATGAAGGGGAATCCAGGAATGCCGATAAGTGAGGAGTTGCTAAAAGAAGGCATTGTAGTTTTCGACGTTGTCTATAACCCTGTGGAAACTCAACTCGTAAGAAAGGCGATGGAAAATGGTTGCAGAGTCATAACTGGGCTTGAAATGTTTGTATATCAAGCGGAAAAAGCGTTCGAGATCTGGACCGGGATAAAGGCGGACGTAGCGCTGATAAGAAAGGCGTCGTTCGAAGCTTTAGAAGTTGATTAGTAAGGTCCAGCATAGATACCAAGAGGCGAGGCTGAGAAAAGAGATTGCCAGCCAGTCTTTCGCCTCAACTTTGATCCCAATTTTTGGAAAAATGAATTTCTGGGCATAGATGAAGATCACGAGCACTATTATCCCGAAGGCGTCTCTATTTCTCACATCCTGAGTTATCAGCATTGAAAAAATTCCTGCAATAGCCCCTAAAACTATCGGGACAATTGTTTTCGCCATCTCCTTCATAGTTTCACCTGAAAGAAGGTCTCATGGAGAGAAGCTTTGGAAGAGGTAACTGTGCAGACGGCTTGCCCTCGCATTCACTTTTAATTCTCTCGTTTAGCTCCTCTATCGTCATCATAACCTTTTTCTGCTCTTTTTGCGTTGACTCGCTCCTTATCGTTACGCTCAGCTTCCCCTCCTCGATCTCTTTCTCTCCAATCACGACTATGTATGGAATCCACTCCATTGAAGCATCTCTGATCTTCTTGTTCAACGTCTCATCCCTGTCGTCAACGTCTACTCTTGCCCTTATTTTGCTCGCAATTTCAACAGCTTTATCGCGGAATCTTTCGCTTACTGGGATCACCCTAACCTGGACAGGGGATAGCCACATCGGAAGCATCGGCAATCTACCACTTTCAAGTTTGAACTTTGCCTTTTCAAGCAATGCGTAGATAACTCTCTCAACCGCGCCGCTTACTGAACAGTGGAGTATTATAGGATGTCTTCTTTCTCCGTTTGCGTCGATGAACTCGATGCCGTATCTTTCAGCGTTCTCAACGTCGATCTGCACGGTTGAAAGCGCGGAAGCTTTTTCAAGCGAATCTACAAAGTTGAACTCGAATTTAAGAACGAAGTAGAAGAAGCGTTCATCCCACATCTCCAATAGAATTGGTTTCTCGAGAATCTCAGCGATTTTCTGCAAGAATTCCTTGTTCTGTTCATAGAAATCTCTTGTCACTCTCATCGCAACCTCGTAATCCTCGGGCTCAATGCCTATTTGCCTCAAAACCTCTACCGAGAGCTTGTATTGGGCTAAGAACTCCTCCATCGCCTGATTCATGTCTACAACAATCGTGTGCATGTCGGGCATAGTAAAAGCCCTGAGTCTACGTAAACCAACGAGTTCTCCACGTTGCTCCTTGCGGAAGGAGTAGCGAGTGAGCTCGTAGATTCGAAGGGGCAAATTCTTATAAGATATCGTGGCATCTGAAAGCATCAAAAATTGACCAAAGCAAGCTGCGAATCTCATGAAGAACTCTCTCTTATCTCCCTCGAGGATGTATTGCCTCGCGGGGAATCTCTCGAGATACTTGCGTAAGGTGGGATGATTTCGGTCGTATACAATTGGCGTCTCAACTTCCATCGCTCCATATTCGACGCATTTCTCCGTGATAAAACGCTCGAGCAAACTCTTTATCAGCCTTCCCTTTGGGTAGTATTTTATATGCCCCGAATCGCTTGCTTTTTCGTAATCTGCAATTTCAAGTCTTTTCATGAACTCTACGTGTGCCGGAATTGCATCAACAGCTCTGCGTTTCTCCATCTCGTATTTCGCGAATTTTTTAAGGTTTTCGTAGCCCTCAAAGCTGAACTTCTCCACCTCGACTAGTTCACCCTCGGGCTTGAGAATGAACCAATAGCTCTTTACTTTTTTCTCATCTGCAAGAGCTTTTGTAACGTCCATCTCTGCTGTTATCTCTCTTGAAAGTTCGCTCAGCGGATGACCTTTGCACGAAAGCTTGAAAGCTTTGTACCACCCAAATGGTGCCCTTTTCACTTCGAACTCTTTTGCGATTTCCGATTCCATTTTCTTCAGAATTGAAACCGCAGTTTCAGAATCTGCAAGGTTCGAAGAGAGATGAGCATAGGGATATATGAGAATTCTCTTCGCATCAACCTTTTTTGCAACATCCAATATATCTTCCACAGCCTTGTTAACAACTTCCTCGTTGTCTCCTTTTTCAACAGAGGTGAAAGCAACAAGAACTTCTTCAACACGATCACCTATCTCTTCGAAATCTTCCGCAAGCTTCGTTTTTTCTTTCACCTCGTATTCAATGTAATCTGCGTGAATCAGCAGAAGCCTCATGCAAGAGCGAGAACGAGGGGTAAGATAAACTTTTCTCCAAAAAAGCCGTTAACTCTGCGATGGCGCAGAGCGAAAGATATTTATATTATCGTTGAAAATATTTTTATGAGCGAAAATTCTGATTTGGATGCGGAACGCGTTAAGAGGAGGAGGAAGATAAAAGGAGAGGTTGAGGAGAGAATCGAGAAGGTGAATGATACCAACGGTATCTCAACCATAGGGACTTTTAAATCCGACCAAGAAATGCGCAACTTCATAAGAAAGAAGAGGTTGAGAAGGTAGCGATGTGATGAGCGTAAAGTTTTAAAAAAACCCGAGTTCATGAAGAGCATGGATCTCATATGCAGATTTGTCTATAAGAATGGAATGGAATTCGGGGAAAGCATCGATGTTTTCGAGGATCATCTGATCGTCAAGGTCTTTGACAAGTTTGTTGCAATTCCGATGGAAAGGGTTTCCTTCGATGGAGAAAAGATAACGATCGACGATTTTGATGAGAAAAAGGGATTAGAAATTGCGAACAAGTGGCTTAGCAGATCTAAAGCTGTGACCGATGAAGAGCTCCGAGCGTTTGGCTTTGGGGAGGGGTAATGGAGTATAAACAGGTCATAGTTGTCCGAGACGATCTAAATCTGTCTCGTGGTAAGCTCGCAGTCCAAGTTGCGCATGCGAGTATCTTGGGATTTTTGAAGAGTGATAGGGAAAAAAGGGAGATCTGGCTCAGAGAAGGACAGAAGAAAGTGGTTTTAAAAGTGGCAAATCTTGAAGAGCTCTTCGACATAAGGTTTAGGGCTGAAAAAGAGAAATTGGTTACGGCAATCGTAGAAGACGCTGGGCTAACCGAGGTCCTGCCTGGGACGATAACTGCGATTGCAATTGGTCCGGATGAAAGCAAAAGGATAGACAAAGTCACAGGTAACTTGCCCTTGCTTCGCTAAGGCTCAATTCCATTGTTTGTTATCACGAACTCGCAACTCTCCCCCTCTTTCTTAAACCTGTGCTTCGTGAGCGTAGCCCTTCGCAACGAGTTGATGCGTTCGAGAAGTATAGAGGTCTTTGAAAGGTGATCTATGCTCGTCCCACCTAAGGGCTTGTCGAATCCAGTTTTTATGTCTGTGAACATCTGGTTTGTTATGAGAACTGCGAGGTCGAGCTTCCTCGCGAGCCCAAGAAGGAACGTGAGTTGAGCAGTCAGTTCCCTCTTCACCTTCAATTGCCTATCTTCATCCTCGAGTTCGCTTCTGTAAAGCGCTGTAAAGCTATCGACGATTATCAACTTGACCTTCTCTTCTTTGCAGAGCTTTTCCGCTTCTCTGAGCGCAGTTCCTTGTTGCTTGAACGTGTAAACTTCGTATACAAATACGTTGGAGAAGAGCGAAACTTCTTGGAATATCTGCTTAACTCTTTCCGCTGAAAGTCCTTCGGTATCGATGTATGCCACTTTGTATGACTTAGAGGCGTTTTTTGCAAACATTAAACATAGCGTAGTCTTTCCCGTGCCACTTGCTCCATATACTTGGGTTATCGTCCCCGTTTCGATTCCACCACCAAGCAACGAATCTATGCATTTACTCCCGCTTGGGATGAACATCCCCACACCTTAACAACCTGTAAACCTTGAAGATCGGCATGTCAAGTTCTTTTGCAATCTTTGCAACGTCTTCGAACTCGGGTTTTGCAGTTTCGAGAGCCCTCGATATCTTGAACTTTACCTTGAATTTCCTACCCCCTATTAAAACCTCTCTCTCTTCAATCTCCCTGTCTGCAATCATCCGATGGTAAACCGGGATTATTCTAACACCTAAGCTACCAGTCTCTTTCATGAGCTTCAAGGCCATGTCTTCTGCGTTTTCAAGCTTCGTGATAAGCTTTATGAGTGTTGCGCTTCTCGATTTCTTCCCAATCACCGGAATTGCAAAAACGTCGAGATTAATCTCTCTCAATCTCTCCAAGGCA
>JBKBUO010000034.1:5331-16341 GCA_046290005.1 Archaeoglobaceae archaeon
AAATCCGAGCTCTTCACCGCTTAAATCGTCGACCAAAGTTTCAAGAACTGCGATACTATCACTGAGCTCCGAGAATCCAAGGATTAATCTAAGAACGTTCGGGACTTCGGTTTCATAGCTTCCAGCTCCATAAGAAACGCTCTCGATTCTAAGCGGATATCTAAAGACGCCTTCGCAATAGTAGCTAAGGATTGCGGCTGCAGTTGGTGTCAAAAGCTCCCCATGACCGTCGAATATAACTTCGAGCTTCGAATTTCTTAGAATTTCGAGTACCGCAGGGCTTGGAACAGGAAAAGTTCCGTGGGAGATTTTAACAAATCCACCTCCGAGTCTTATCGGATTTGCAAAGATTCGATATCCAAAGGATAAGAGCCTTCTTATACCAAGTGCGGAGCAAACGATGTCGAAGATCGCATCATCGCTCCCAATCTCGTGGAATTTTGCGGATCTATAGTTTCTACCATGAATCGCCCCTTCAGCTCTTGCGAGAATCTCGAATATCTTCCTCGCATCTTCCTTGATCTCTGCGTCGAAGTCCGCCCTTTCAAGAATTTCGATGATCTCAGTGAACGTCCTCTCTCTCCGCTTTTCCTCAACTTCGACTTTCTTTGCAACTATTCCTCTCTTCTTAGCTTCTTTTACCTCGAAATTGAGTTCAAGAGAGAAGTTTTGCACAACTCTCCTTAGATCCTCCTCCTTCAACGCAACTCCGAGCAGAGATGCGATTATCATGTCTCCGCTCGCCCCATTGAAAGCATCGAATATTGCAACTTTCATCCTACCACCAAAGTCTTTTTATCCTCAAAATAAAAATTGTTTTAGGTGGTAAGAATGGAATTAATGCTCAAGGTCAATCAAGCTTATCCAAGCGATTCAGGAAGAGGAATTGCAAGACTCGATCCAGATGCGATGATGAAGCTCCAGATCTCTCCTGGGGACGTGATAGAGATAGAGGGCAAAAGAAAGACTGTTGCAAAGGTCTGGAGATCACCGAAAAGAGACTGGGGGAAGAGTATAATCCGAATAGACCACTTCACACGAGAAAACGCTGGTGTTGGGGTTGGAGACGTTGTTAGAATAAGGAAGACAGACTATGAAATTGCAAAAGTCGTTGTTTTAGCTCCAACTAAAAAAATTGAAATGCGCGTCTACGGTATAGATCCCGGGGAGTACTTGAAGCATCAGTTCTTGAAACGCCCTCTCGTTGAGGGCGATTATGTGCCACTCATTGGCTCTCCCGCGATTACGGGCTTTGGAAGATTCGGTCAACAAAGTCAAGCAGTCGTTTTTGTGGTGATAAAAACAGAGCCCAAAGGACCAGTGATAATAGACGAGCCCACAAAAGTCGTCTACCGCGACCATCCTGCGAAGGGCTTTGAGAAGATAGGAAAACACGGCGTTACATACGAGGACATTGGAGGGTTGAAAGAAGAACTCCAAAAAGTCAGGGAAATAATAGAGCTACCATTGAGATATCCTGAGCTTTTCAAACGCCTTGGAATAGAGCCACCAAAGGGCGTTTTGCTCTACGGTCCCCCAGGGACAGGAAAAACGTTGATAGCGAAAGCGGTCGCAAACGAGATCGGAGCAAGCTTTTTCACGATCAACGGTCCAGAGATAATGAGCAAGTTCTACGGCGAGTCTGAGCAGAGGCTTAGGGAGATCTTTGAGGAGGCGAAGCAGAATGCTCCAGGCATAATATTCATCGACGAAATCGATTCAATTGCTCCGAGAAGAGAAGATGTTACTGGAGAAGTTGAACGCAGAGTGGTTGCTCAGCTTTTGACTCTTATGGATGGACTCGAAGAAAGGGGACAAGTGATCGTGATCGGAGCGACGAATCGCATCGATGCAGTTGATCCAGCTCTGCGAAGACCAGGAAGATTCGATAGAGAGATCGAGATCGGTGTGCCAGACAGAGAAGGAAGGTTCGAGATCTTGCAAATACACACAAGGAACATGCCCCTGGAGCCGAAGTATCTCAGAGAATTTGTCCTTGAGACGTTGGAAAGGGTGAAGAAGAACATAGACGACTTGAAAACTCTGAAGGACATCGATTTTGCGATCGAAGAGGTGAAGAAGCTCGAGAGCGAGCGAGAAGTCGAGAAGGTTGTGAAGACTTTGCTAAACACCGAACTCATAAACGAGGTCGAGTCCGAAATCGTGAGGACGATGCTCAGAAAGCTCGCAGATCAAACCCATGGTTTTGTGGGTGCAGACATTGAGGCATTCTGTAAGGAAGCGGCGATGAAGGCTTTGCGAAGATATCTGCCACAGATAGACCTAGAGGCAGACGAAATTCCAATAGAAGTTTTGGAGTCGATTAGGGTCAAGTGGGAGGATTTTGTTGAAGCTTTAAAAGAAATTGAGCCATCTGCGATGAGGGAAGTGCTTGTGGAGATTCCAAAGATCAGCTGGGAAGACGTTGGAGGACTTGAAGACGTGAAGAGGGAGATAATCGAAGCTGTCGAGTGGCCTTTGAAGTATCCAGAGAAATTCAAAAGATTTGGCATAAAGCCACCAAAAGGCGTTCTCCTCTACGGTCCCCCGGGAACTGGAAAAACATTGATCGCGAAAGCTGTTGCGAACGAGAGCGAGGCAAACTTCATAAGCGTGAAAGGCGGGGAGCTATTGAGCAAGTGGCTTGGAGAGAGCGAAAAAGCGGTGAGAAAGATCTTTAGAAAAGCAAGGCAAGTCGCACCCTGTATAATTTTCTTCGATGAGATCGATGCAATCGCACAGATGCGTGGGATCGATGAAGGCAGTAGGGCTGTGGAAAGGGTCTTAAACCAGCTTTTAATAGAATTGGACGGACTCGAGGAACTTCAAGGTGTTGTGGTGATCGCAGCCACGAATCGTCCAGACATCTTAGATCCCGCTCTACTAAGACCAGGGAGATTTGACAGACTCGTCTACGTTAGACCGCCCGACAAGAAGAGTAGACTTGCGATCTTCAAAATCCACACGAGAAACATGCCACTCGCAGAAGATGTGGACTTGAACGAACTCGCAGAGATGACCGAAGGCTATGTGGGTGCAGACATTGAAGCGATATGCAGAGAAGCGGTCATGCTTGCGCTGCGAGAGAATCCAAATGCAGAAAAAGTCGAGATCAGGCACTTCTATGATGCGCTCAAGAAGATAAAGCCGAGTGTCAGCGATACGATGCTTAGCTTCTACGAGAGATTCGAAGAGAGAATTAGAGCGGAAAAGATAAAGGTTTCCGCAAAGCCTGTGGGATACGGATGAAAATTATTTAAGCAGTTCCAAACCTTTTTTATGCACGTGCCATGGAGGTTTGTATCTTCATGGCACTGCGAAGCTTGTGGCGTTTGTTGCACACAATACAAAGTCAGGCTACGAGCCTATGAGTATTTGAGGCTAAAAAACACGGGACTTGTTGAGGAAAAAGCTGGGAGATTTTTCATAAAAAAGATTGGAAAGTCTTGTCCTTTTCAATTCGGAAATCTCTGCTCTCTCGGAAATTCTAAGCCAATTGCCTGTAAGATCTACCCCTTTTCGATTCTCAAAAAGGGTGATGAACTTGCGAGTTTCGAGTTCGAAGGAGAAGAGTTCTTCGTTTATGTCGACGATTTCTGCAAAAACGTGAAGACGAAAAGAGACGTGAGACCTTCGCAGATCGTTGCAAGAGAGATACGTGAAGCGATCGAGATATTGCTCGGAAAAAGGATCGATATGGAATTGCTAACCGCTAAATTAAATCGAGAAACTCAAGGGCTTCAACGACTCCATCGCCATCGCTCGAAGGTGTGATCAAATCCGCGAGCTCCTTAAGCTTTAGATCTGCGTTGGCAACCGCAACTCTAAAGCCAGCAACATCAAACATCTCTATGTCGTTCTCTGAGTCGCCGATAACTGCGAAGTCCCTTGTATCAATTCCGATGTGTCTGGCGATAAACTCCAACGCCTTTCCTTTGCTCACCTCACTGTCTGCGATATGGTAAGCAAACTTCGAGTCCAAGAGCTTGACGTCGAATCCCTTCAGAATCTCTCTCGCCTTCTGAATGTCAAAGGTTCTACGCATGCATACTTCGGATTTCCGGAACTCGAAATCGAGTAGCTCAATGGAAAAGTGTTTTTTAAGCTCCTCCATTGCCTTAACGCACTTCTCTTTGTTTCCAAGAACAATGTCTTCGCCATCGTAGCTAAATCGAACTACTCCGCCGTTTTCGCAGATTACAATTTCGGAAACGCCGATCATCTTTGCCACAGCTCTTGCAAAGCAAGAAACATTTCCAGTTGCGAGTATCACCGGGATCCTTAGCTTCCTTAAAGCTTCAACTGCTCTGCAGTTTATCGCCCGCTTTTTGTCTGTAAGCGTTCCATCGATGTCAATCGCAATGGCTTTTGGTTTGAACATTTAGATCTCTTTCGTCCTCTTCAGCTCTCCACTTCTTTGTGAAAGCCACTTTGCAACGTCGTCCCAGAGAGCCATACCTCTGCGGGAAACAACGAGTCCCACATGACCGACGTCCGCTTTGAACACAGCTTTGTCTTTGCTCCCTATCCTATCCAAGAATTTTAGTGTGCAATCTGGAGGAGCCAAGTGGTCTCTCAGCCCAACTATCGCTGCAGCTGGCATCGTTATACGCTTCGGATCAACTCTTTTACCCCTTATATACAGCTTTCCTTCAGCCAAGGCGTTGTTCTGGTAGAGTTCTTGGTTGTATCTCACATAGGCTCCGGGGGCAACGTTTACGCCGTCGTGGATCCAGCGCTCCATTCTAAAGAAGTCGTCGAGAAAGCTCTCATCTTCGGCGTTTAAGAATAGGTTTATGTATTTTCCAACGTAGTTGTCCCAAGGCTCGAGGATTTTGAAGCGCTCCGTCAAGAACCAAGATGGGACGTAGCCAAATGGTGCAACAACTTCTTCGGGGTTGAAGAAGCGTTTGTCGGACAAAGTTACAAGACCGCCCCCCTCTTTTTCAAAGTAGAGCGTCGATGCCAAGAAGATTATATTTCGAACGTTTTCTGGATAAAGCGCAGTGTAAATTGCACTCATCCCTCCGCCCATGCAATAGCCGAGGAGTGTTACTTTGTCAACATTTGCATCGCTTTTCACGTCTTCGATGAAGTCGTAGAGAAAGATGTCAATGTAGCTGTCAAGCGAGAACTGATCTGCAATTGTCGCATCTCCCCATCGAAGCATGTAAACGTTAAATCCTGCGTCAAGCAATTTCCTTACAACGCTTCTTTGCGGAGTTAGGTCGAGAATGTATGGCTTGTTGATCAATGCGTAGACTATTAGCACAGGGGTTTCAAACTGCTTCTCAGTCCTTGGTTCGTAGCGGAATAGTTTCACACCGTCGTCCGAAGATATCTCCACTCTTGGAGTTGCACCAATCTTTACATCGGGAATCAGGTAGGGTTTGTCCTCGGTCATCTGCAGAAATTGATTGTTCTTCAGGAACCACTCGCCGAGTTTCAAAGCCCTTCTGTAGTTGCGGAGCATTTCAGCCAACATTCGAACCACCTGCCTTTAGCTTCTCCAACTCTTCTCTGAGTACCCTTATCTCCTCCCTTATCTTCCTCGACTCCTTCTTTATGTCGCCCTTTAGATCGACATAAGCTTCGGAAAGTGCGATGATGTCTTTCCTTGATACCATACCCATTGCATGGAGCAAAGCGCTCGTGAAGTTTTGTATATTTGCAAGGCTTCGCAGATAGGCGCTGTTGATGGAGTTAATGATCGCTGAAACGACCGCGTTGTTCATGTATTCCGCGTATGCGGTTTCAAATCTATCCATCGCCTTATTAACAGCCTTTATAACTTCTTCGCCTTCTCCTTTAGCCAAAGCCTGAGTTAGCTCGAAAACAAAACCCCAGTAGGACTTGTTAAGTTCAAAAAAGAGCTTCGTGCTGTTAAGGTAAAAATCCTCGATCTCTCTCTCTTCGAGCTCTTTAAAGTATGTTTTTGGACTCATCAGGGTCAAAACAAACTCGTTCAATGCTTTTGCGCTCTTAAAGGTTTCCTCGATAAGCTTCGCATTTGCCATCATGTCTAAAATTAAGGTTGGATGTAATTTAAATCTTTCCTCGTGATCCATTCGCTACAACCGAGTAAAATTTTTAATTATCCCGTTCGAGTAGTTATGTGAAAGAGCTCTTTGCAAGAGCGTCAGAACTTGCGGAAATTATCAAAGAACAGAAAGAAGTTCTCGTTGTTACGCACATAGATGCAGACGGCATAACCTCGGGGTCGATTGCAAAGAAGGCGCTTGAAGATGCTGGAATCGAGACAAGAGTAAGATTCGTGAAACAGCTCGAAAAGGCGGAGATCGAGAAAATAAAGGACGAAAACGTATTTGTTTGGTTCACAGACCTTGGAAGCGGTCAACTCAGCTTTCTCGATGGTATCGATTTCATAATCACAGATCACCACGTTCCAGAAAGAAGTTGTAAGAAACAGTTGAATCCACACGACTTCGGTATCGACGGTGGCGTCGAGATGTCTGGAGCTGTTGCAACCCTCATGGTTGCAAACCGCTTGTCTTCTAACCCAAGACTTGCTGAGTTGGCAGTAGTCGGCGCAGTCGGAGACCTACAAGATTCGAGATTCGGAAAACTCGTTGGATTTAATAGGAGACTTGTTGAATTTTTAAATGGTGAGATCATCGAAGTTCAGCGAGATCTAAGATTTTTTGGGAAACAAACGAGACCGATCGCAAAAATGCTCGAATACAACACTGATCCAGTTATCCCGGGGATCACTGGAGACGAGAACGGTAGTTTGAAGTTTTTGAACTCGCTTGGAATCGATCCTTGGAAAAAATGGATCGAGATAACGAAGGAGGAGAAAAGAAGAGTGGTTTCTGGCATTGTAAGGCATTGCATGGACTTTGGGTTGGGATACGATGAGATAAAGAGGATCGCTGGGGAGTGCTACATTCTCCTACAACAACCAGAGGGTTGCGAAAAAAGGGATGCGATGGAATTTTCGACGCTTTTGAACGCAACTGCGAGATACGGAGAGGCAGAAATTGGTGTTGGCGTTTGTTTTGGGGATGAAAGGGCTTTCAGCAGAGCAAGGACCTTACTGCAAAACCACAGAAAAAACATCGCCAATGGAATTCGACTCGTTGAGGAGATCGGGATAAAGGAGCTGAAGAATGTGCAGTATTTTCATGCTGGTAAAGAGATAAAAGACACGATCATCGGAATCATAGCGGGAATGAGTCTTGTAAAAAATCCAAAGAAGCCAATAGTCGCGTTTGCGGAAAGTGACAACGGTGTAAAGGTTTCAGCGAGGGCAAATTACCGACTCGTCGGGAAGGGGCTGAACTTGAGCAAAGCGATGAAAATCGCTTCAGAAGCAGTCGGAGGTAGCGGTGGAGGACACAACGTTGCTGCGGGAGCGTTAATACCATTTGGTAGTGAGGAGAAATTCATTGAGATTTTCAACGAGCTCGTAGGAAAACAGTTAGAAAATTAAAATATTATTCTTTCTATATCTTCTCCTCCATAAAAGAATTCTTGCAGGCAATCGTAGATGTCCTCAAGCCCATAGCTGTTCATCGCAGAGACTGGAATCAGCGGTCTAAAGAACCCAGAATCTTTTAAAGCGCGGAAAAGCTCGAGACTCAAGGTCTTCTTTTCTAAAAAGGTTGAAAGGTAGTCCACGTCTTGGCTCCATCGCAGTATCGTTTCAACTTCGTCTTCTCTCAACGTGTCGGACTTTGAGAGAACGTTTATCTGTGGAATTTCGAGGCGAAAGACTGCAGAATTTGCCATGAACAGTTGAGAAAGAAATCCGAGCGGTGTCTTGGATACAACTGGATCGAAGAGGAATACCATTGCACTCCTTTCTTTTCCCAAGCCTTCAACGATGACTTTGCTACTCTCTCTCAATGTGAATATCTCCATCTGGCCGGGAGTATCGATTAGAATGAAGCTTGGGCTTGAAAGATCGATTTCAAACTTTATATCGTCCAAGAGAGTTACAAGAAGGTCGGAACAAATTATCTGTGCCCCGTTGGGACCGACGTTGTATTTTTGCATCACGTCTTCGAGCGTGAACCACTCCCTTACGTCGATGTCCGCGGGATATGGGACGTAATCAGCTCCGGGATCGAGGTTTATCGTCATGTGATCCACTCGCCGTGAATCGAGCCAATCCGAGAAAGCCTTGGTGAGATAAGTTTTCCCCGATCCAGCGATTCCAACGAAGTAAACTACTATCTGCTTCACAATCAAAATGTGCTTTGAACAAAAAGTTTATTACAGCGTTACAAAATGTCGACATGGAATTTCGTGTTGGAGAAGCTTTAATCGGCGAAGGTTACGAGGTTGCGCACGTTGATCTACTGATAGGAACAAAGGATAGCCCAGTAGCCACAGCTTTTGCAAACGCCATCGCAAATCTCTCCGCAGGACATACGCCGTTACTTGCTGTGCTGAGACCAAACTTGATAACAAAACCACCAGCAGTAATAGTGCCAAAGGTCACTGTTAAAAGCATGGAGCAAGCTGAACTCGTTTTTGGTGCTGCACAAGCTGCAGTTGCGAAGGCAATCGCAGATGCGGTTGAGGAAGGATACATTCCAAAAGAGAGAGCTGAAGATTACTTGATCATCGTGAGCGTTTTCATCCATCCTATGGCGAAGAACAAGCACAAGATATACTACTACAACTACGGTGCGACGAAGCTCGCAATAAAAAGGGCTATGAATAACTTCCCCGACGTTGGAACTATGCTCTATGAAAAGGATCGAAGTGCACATCCCTTCGTTGGTAGAAAGCTCACAAAGCTGTGGGACCCGCCTTATCTACAGATTGCATTCGACATCCCAGATCTCGAAGAAGTCATTGCGATAATTTCCCAGATTCCAGAAAGCGACCACATAATCTTCGAAATTGGAACACCATTGGTGAAGAAATACGGGAGCGAAGTTGTGCTTAAGCTTAGAGACATTAAACCGAACGCGTTCTTCATCTTAGACCTCAAAACGCTCGACGTAGGAAATCTCGAAGTAAGAATGGCTTCAGATGCGACTGCAAACGCTGTAGTAATCTCTGGGCTTGCTCCCATTAGCACGATCGTTAAGGGCATAAACGAAGCAGAGAAGACCGGTATCATGACATTCATCGATATGCTCAACGTTGAGAATCCTGTTGCGAGATTGGAGGCTATTTCAAAGGAGGCTTTGCCTCACGTCGTTGAGCTCCACAGGGCAATCGATGTGGAGAACTCTCCACCACCATGGTCGATTGCGAGAGAAATAAAGGAGAAGCTCAAAGTCCTCGTTGCAGTTGCTGGAGGGATAAGACCGGAGAACCTTTCAGAAGTCATCTCAGCGGGTGCAGATATCGTGATCGTTGGGAGAGCGATAACGAAAGCCAGAGACGTTGAAGGAGCTGTTAGGAGGTTCATGAACGTTTTAAAGCCCGACACGGATCAGTTCAGAATAATGACGGACTTTTAGTGGTTCTATGATATTCCTAAACCTTAAAGCCTACAGAGAGGGATTTGGTAAAAGAGCCTTGGAGCTCTCAAAGATCGCTGAAAAAGTCTCAGAGCGAAGCGGGACATACATCGCAGTTGCTGTTAACTTCCTTGACTTGCCAATTGTAGCGAGAGAAGTTAAGATCGATGTTCTTGCACAACACGTCGATGCCATTGATTTCGGCGCCTTCACCGGAGCGGTAAACGCCGAGATGATAAAGGAATACGGAGCCAAGGGAAGTTTGATAAACCACTCGGAAAAGAGGATGAAGCTCGCAGACATAGACTTCTGCGTTTCAAAGCTGAGAGAACTTGGGATGATCTCCATAGTTTGCACGAACAACGTTTCAACGACCAAGGCGGTTTCAGCTTTGAGACCAAGTTTTGTAGCGGTTGAACCACCTGAGCTAATTGGTTCTGGAATTGCCGTTAGCAAAGCTGAACCTGAGATTGTGGAGAGAGCTGTAAAAGCGGCTAAGGAAGTTTGCAAAGAGGTTCGCGTTCTTTGCGGTGCGGGAATAACGAAGCACGAAGACTACGTTCGAGCTCTCGAACTTGGTGCAGAGGGTGTGCTACTCGCAAGCGGAGTTGTCAAGGCGAAGGATCAAAAAAAGGCGCTTGAGGAGCTCGTAGGTTTGCGCTAATAATCCTTGTAAAGCTCTTTCTTAGCTTTTTTTAGGCTCTTTCTCTTTTCGCCCCTTTTTGGCGGATCATTCAAAAGCTCCTCAAGCTCCTCATCCGTCACTGGCTTTATATCCTCAAAGTATTCCTTAAACTTCTTCGAATGCCTCATGCTTCAACAAGAAATCGATTCCTGAAATATAAATTTTTTCGGTGAGACGATCGGCAGAGATCCCAACACTGTGCACCACGAAACAAATGTTCAAAAATTTTTATAGAGTATATTAAGCCAATGAAGAACGTGTGGAGCTAAGTAATCGGAATAGAAGCCATTAGCTCAGTGAACCTTCTCACCGCAGCCATGTTTCGCATCATGTAAGCCATGTCTCCTTGTAGCTTGAGCTTACCGCCAACTATCAGCGTGATCGCATCCGCTTTTCCAGCTACGAGTTGCTTGAACACAGCGTATGGACCAGAGAGTTTGAATCTTGCATTTGCTTTTTCACTTGGAGTTACGACTGCCAAGTTCCTAAGCTGGCCATGCCAGAAGTCCATCCACATGTAGAGAGCAGCCCCGCTCACCTCTTCGAGCTTCACGTTCGCTACCTTCTTCGCAACCTCTTCAAAGTTGAGATTCGAGATGTCTGCTTCCAAGCTCAGCCCGAGCTTTTCAAGGAACTTTTCCTCCGCCCTTCCTTTGAACTCGCTTCTCTTCTCCTTCGGGATCGTGTTAAGCATTTCTAAAAAGCCTTTTAGCTTTTCTGGGCTTTGAAAGTCCTTCAACGCTTCTGCATCGAGCAAAACTGCTACAAGGAAGTCTCCCTCCCAGTTCGCTGCCACCTTCTTGTATTGCTCGTCGCTGTTGACTTTCTTCAACAGCTCGTCCATCCAATCCTTCGAGGGATAAACGACCATTTTTACCACCT
>JBKBUO010000035.1:0-14713 GCA_046290005.1 Archaeoglobaceae archaeon
CTTTCACTGCCGACACTACCAACGCTAACATCGCTTTCAACCGCAGAGAAGTCTTGGCAGACCTTACAGCCAGAGGGGATTATCTCTTCAAGCTCCTTCACGGGAAAGCTTACCCTTGAGCCATCGACAAAGCGAACGATGAACTTGCCCTTTTTTATGTCTGTCTTCGTTGCCTTCATAAGATCGACGTTCTTGCGCTTCAGCAAAAACTCGGAAAGCTGATGGTGATAGAAGTTCTCAGTGCAAAAGAGACCGATGGCGAGCTTAACCCTTTCAAATTTCTTAAAGTTCTTCTGCATCTTTCTCACCGCAGAAACCATGCAGGGTGTTCCAACGAAGCCAACTGCTTTGGAGTTCAGAATTGCATCTTTCAGCGCTGGAATTGAGTCTGCGTAGCAATACTTCGTTCCGGTGACCTTCCTGTCGTAGAGTTGCGAAATGTCGCGAATCGTTACGATGGTAGTCCTCCAGTCTTCGTCACGAGAAACAAAGATCGCCTTCTCGATCAAACCCATTTCCAAAGCCGTTGCGGTTATCTCGGTGACCATCGCACCATCCTGTCCTTTAAAGCGCTTAGACTTGGCGGAGATCGCTTCAACGTAATTTCCAATTCCATTCAAAGGTTTGTATTCCCATCTCGGGCAAACTTTAACGCATGCTCCGCAATCTACGCAATCCTTCACCCAATTCGGGAATTCTATCGGCTTATCTCCAGCGGTAATTCCGTAAACTGGGCAAATCGCTGAACAAGCTGCGCAGTGACAGCAAAGCTTTGCATCTATGACCTCTGCTTTTAAGTTGCCGAAGAACTTCTTTTTGTGCTTTTTCTCAGGTATCGCGAATTGCCACTCTTGCATTCACTCCACCTCCCTCAAAGCTAGGATCTGCATCGGACATTGGCGAATGCAAAGTCCACAACCAACGCATTTCTCAGTCACTTTTAGAACGCAATCCTTGCCGATCACTTCCCCTTCCACGGTTATTTCGCAATCCATGACAATCGCTTCATGCGGGCAGACTTCCATGCACTGTCTGCAACCAAGACAGCTTTCTGGCTCTTCGCAAAAAGCTCTCCTCGGCTTTATCTTTGGAATTATTCGCAATACGCCTACGTCTTCGAGTTCTTTTTTACGCTGTAGCCTCCACTCTCTCTTTGTGACCAGATATTCGACTGTCTGCTTATCTTCTCTTATGATCGTTGGCAACCTTGTCATCTGCGTCGCCTTGACTTTCATCTCTTCAAGACTTCTGAAAGCCATGTCGTGCAAGTTGCTCGAAGCAAGGGCTCCAGTGGGACAACTATCAACGCAGAAGTGACAGAAGATGCACTTCGTGTAGTCTACACCGGGATAAAAGTTGTCGTAAACGCTCATCTGAATCGCGTTCGCTGGACAGATTTGCGCGCAGCGGAAACAGCTTATACACTTTGATCTGTCCAAGACGATGAAACCGCGGAGATTATCGGGATACCTCCTCCTTTCCCTCGGATACTCAACAGTGATGCGGTCTGGGATTAGAGCTTGCTTGAACGCTTCCTGAATCACGTCCACATGTCTCTTCAACTCAGCGATCGGCGATCTTGAGATCTTTTCTACTTTCATATAACCCACCCCACAACTACGCCAATTGCAAGCGCCACCATCGAGAAGGCGATGAGCCAAGAGAAGCTGTAGCGGAGCGTTTGGTCTATCCTATACCTCGCATACATCGAGCGAACGATTGCGAGTATCGAAATCACGATGATTGTTTTTATAAACAGCCAGAGCGGAGCGTTTAGATCGCCAAGGAGCTCGCAGTAGATTCCATTCCAGCCACCAAGGAAGAGGATTACGAAGAGTAGAGTCATTACGTAGAGCTTCTCATAAGCCAAAACCATTACGAGACCGAAGAGCATTCCAGAGTATTCTACGAATGGTCCAAAGGCTATTTCTTGATCCGCCTCAGGAATTTCGAATGGTAGACGAGAAGTCGCCATCAGCATCGTGATTAGGAAGACCAAGAAGGCAATGGGATTGAGAATTGCTCCCGGAACAAGGGATTGCTTTTCAACTGCGACATATGGATCACCACTGCCATACAAGTAAATCATCGAGATAACTGCTATTATAAAGGGAATTTCGTATGCAACGTACATCAGCGCTTCTCTTACGCTACCCACGAATGCGAATCTGTTGTTCGACGCCCAGCCGATTGCAATTATCGTTATCGGGATCAAAGCCAAGAAGGCGACGATGAGCTGAATCGCGTAAGGAGTCTTGATCCCAACCGCGTTTCCAGCGGGGATGAAAGCTATGGGTAAAAGAATCGGAATGAAAGCCAATATTGGTAACTGCACAAAGTATGGACGATGCGCATCCCTGTGAACTATCGCCTCTTGGAAGAAGTATCTTAGACCGTCTGCCAACGCTTGAATTGCACCTCTTATCGGTCTTGCGACTTCCAAAGGTCCAACTCTCCACTGAATTCTCGCGGTGAGCTTTCTCTCAAACCAAACTATATATAGCAAGTAGAGCAAGAGCACAGTTAACCCGGGCATTATGATGACTGCAAAGAATGGGCGCCAAAGGATCAAAGCGACCAAGATGTTTATCAACGGAATTTGCATCAAGTAATCGACGATAGGCTGAATAAGCGGAATTTGCATCGAGTTCGATCTAAATATGTCCATTAGCGTTGCGAGGATTTCGTCGATCATCACCTATCAGCCTCCGGTGGGAAGTAGCCAAAACTGCCATATATCGCCTGAAGATCCGCAAGTCTCTCTCCTTTAAGCGATTCCATAAAGCCACGGAGATAAAGCCATCCTGGGGTTACTATGCGAACTCTATAGGGAACGTTGCTCTCGCCATCGCTCACAATTGTGAACAAAAGCGTCCCACGGGCTGCTTCAGTCAAAGTCGTGTATTCGCCTGCTGGTAAAACGAGGTTGCCGAATTTGTCGAAGAAGTTTCCCTTCACGTCGTCGCAGATCTGCTCGCTCATGTATCTTCCCTCTGGCATCGAAGTTATGCACTGCCTTATTATTCCAAGGCTCTGCGACACTTCGTTGACTCGAACGAAGAACCTTGCATATCCATCGCCCTCGTCAGCTGTAACGATGTCCCAATTTACATCTTCGTAGGCTTCATAGGGTTCAACGATCCTCGTGTCGTATTCAACTCCGCTTGCCCTCAAAAATGGCCCAACTACGCCGTAGCGAATCGCTTCTTCTTTGGTAAGGACTCCAACATCTCTAAGCCTTGCAATTGTCGTCGGATTCTTTATGAAGATCTTTTCAAAGGATTTTAGCCTTCTCTCAATCGCAAAGGTTGCATCGTAAACCCAGCGAAGCGTCTTTTCATCGATATCTCTGCGAACTCCGCCGGGTATTATGAAGGAACTCGTGAACCTCGCCCCCGTCATTCTTGCCAAAGCCTCGCATATCAGCTCTCGGATTCCAAAGGGATACATGAAACCAGTTGTGTGTCCAAGGAAAACTGCCAAGATCGCGGCATCGTAGAGATGAGTTCCAATCCTACAGAGCTCTGCAAGAATCGTTCGAATGAACTTTGCCCTCTCAGGAACTTCGATATCCATCGCAGCCTCAATTGCTCTAACATACCCAAGGTTGAAGTTCGCAGCATCCATTATCGCAGGTCTTTCGACGAGTGGAATGTTCTGGATGTAAAGCCTGTTCTCAGCAAGTTTCTCCATGGACCTGTGCACATATCCGGGATCGGGGATGACCTCTTGTATTATGTCTCCCTTAACTCTTACGATGAGCCTCATGTGCCCGCTACCCGGATGCTGGGGACCGACGAGAATTAAGAATTCGTCCTTTCTATAAGTATCTTCAACGTAATCCTTTGGAATCGGAAGGAATAGGGTTTCCAGCTCTTTCGGCGGTTCAACCGGGACTTCGATCTTGATCTCTTCCATTTCAATCACCCACGTAAGTTTCAGCTTCGAGCTTGAAGTCCTTCCTAAGCGGAAACTCAGGAGTATCGGGGGCTAAGATGAACTTGCCTTTCCATGGATTGCCCACAAAGTTGACGCCAAAGAAGTCTTGCATCTCTCTTTCGAGATAATCTGCGCTCGGGAATATGTCCGAAAGACTGCTAACATTCGGCTCCTTTCTCGATATCTCGGTGTAGAGGTTAACAAGCACCGGCATCAGCTCTTTGACGCTGTAGCTCGAGATCAAGAACTCGATGATGAACTTCCCTTCGTTAATCGCATCGATGACGTTCACGGATTTCACGTGATCAAAGCCAAGATCCCTTAGCTTCATCGCAGCGCTTCTCAGCTTATCTGCTTCGACTTTCAAAGCTATCTTGTTCTTCGCAGTTATCACAGCTCTACCAACCGCCTTAAGCCTATCGCAAAGCTGTTTTCCAAACTCCCAATCTACTTCCTTCTTCTTAGCCACAATTATGCTTGGAGCATTCGAAACCACCTTAGGGCTTATTGGCAAAATCCTTGGCTTTTTACCCTTCTCCAAGGTAATCTCTGAAAAAGTAATGGAATTCTCAGCCACACCTTTGCCGAGCTTGATCTGCAACTGCCTTATTCCACGGAGCAACGCTTCTGGTGTAGGCGGACAACCGGGGATGAAGAAATCCACGGGAACAACTTCGGATGGTTTCACGAGGTTGTATCCATTCCAGAAAATTCCGCCGTTAAGTCCACAAGCCCCCATTACGATTACGAACTTCGGATCTGGCATTTGCTCCCACGTTATGCGTAAAACTCTTGCCATCTTCCTTGTAATTGCTCCTTCGACGATTATCAGATTTGTCTGCCTCGCAATCCCGTAGTTTAAAGCGCCTATTCTTTCTCCGTCGTAACCACATGCAAATGCATGCGCAAGCTCTGCGCCGCAGCAAGCTGTGACAAGATGAACAGGCCATAAGCTCCATTTGGTTCCCCACTTCTTTATTGGTCCTAAGATTCCGCCCCTAACGAACTTCGTGAACTCCTCCATTTCTTCACCTCCTCAAACCAGCTACTTCTAAAGAGTATCTGTAACCTACGAAGAGTGTAGGAAGGAGCAATATGAACGCTATTAGTGTAATTAGGTAGCTTTCAAGCGTTGGCAATGCTGAAATTAGGAGTAAGAGAACGATAACTGGCTCAAAGGTCATAAAGATTATGACGAAGCCAAGGTATTGCATTGGCAAGGTCCACTTTGGGATTGCAATTGGAACGTTGCCCGCTTCGAATCTCTGCAACTTCATTTCCGTAGGGCGATACCTCGGCAAGACTCTTATCAATATTAAGACCGCAACATCTGTGATTATGGCAACCGCGACTACGATCGCTATGATCAAAGCGTTCTCTATCATCTAAATCCCCCCGCTACGATTTCAACAAACCAAGTCGGTGGAATCAAGGTTACAAGCATTGCAAGCGCTGAGAATAGTGTTACTGCATTTGTAATTGTGAATTTCCACCCAGTGCCAACGAGTCGGACTAACCTGAGGTAATAGGGCACGGATATCGCCGAGTTTATAACAATGAGCACCGCAAGCCAAACGAAGTTTGAGAAGACAAGCGCGTAGATTATGAAGAGCTTGCTCCAGAACCCCATCAAGGGTGGCAGTCCGATGAAGGAGAAGCTGAGCAAGTATGCGTTGAAACTCGATGAACCATCTTTTATCGAGTTGAAGAAACCGATTTTTCCAAAGGCGTTTACGAACAACTGCAACAAACCACCAGCGATTGCGTAGTAAACGAACTCCTTTGGCGCTGTGATTGCGACGAAAGTCGCGACTATGTAGCCCATGTTTGCAACCGTTGAGTAAGCGAGAACTCTGCTCGCAGTTTTCGCGGTTAAAGCGCCTATGTTCCCTAAGAACATCGAGATCGCTGAAATTAGCGCAAGAATTATCAGGATTTGCTCTATCGCCAACGTTGCGGTTGACAAAAGAACCTTGTATGCAACGATGAACGGGACGAATTTTGCAAGCGACGCAATTATCGACACCGCAATTGGATTCGCAGACTCAAAAACATCTGGAACCCACTCGTGAAGTGGTGCAACTCCAACCTCCAACGCGAGTCCAAGGATAAGTGCCAAGAGACCAAGCGCGAACAAGTTATAGCTCTGGATTGAGTGAGCGTAGTAAAGTAGGCACGCGCCTATGATGAAGAGAACTGTCGCGAGGACCATGAAGGTCACGTATTTTACGCCAACCTCAACGTTCAATCTGCCTTCGTTGATCATGATCAGCAGATAAGTCGGAGTTGAAACGACTATGAAGAGTAGCAACAGTTCTCCGAGATCCCATGTTAAGAATGCGTAGATAGTCGCAACTGCCATTAAAGCAACCATTGCGTAGTCAACGCCAACGATCTGGTTTCTCCTAATTGCAAGCAAGGAAAGGATGTTCAAAATCGCAACCGCAAAGATCAAGGGAGCGAAGGGCGTTGCGTAGATTGCGAGCAAAGTGGCAAAGACGCTCATTATTGCTGAGATCCTCGGATTCCAATAGCTTACAATTGCCGAGAACGCAAGAATTATCAGCGAAACAAGAAATGCGATCACAAGACCACCCCCAGCCCAGTGGAGAGTAAGAATAGGACTAAAACAACCACGACTGCTATTTTTACGTATCTCTCCACGCTACCACTCTGGATGCTCCTAATTCCTATGGAGTATATTTCGAACAAGCTTGGAATCGCCTGGTGGCAAGTGTAGTCTATGAGTCTGTTTCCGTAGTCCACGAGCTTCGCAAGAGCCCAACCTATCTTTGGGACTATGAAGTCGTTCAATAATGGTATATACAAGCGATCGCCAAGCGCCTTCCCTATTGGTGACTCAAGCCTTGGTTTGTAGAGCGTTATCGCATAGCTTACAAGGACTATTATTCCGACTGCAAAAGAGCTCGCAACAAAGCCTTCTTCAACGAAGAACTCAAACTCGTGGAGCTTCGTGAAGCCATGGGTTGCAACGTAAAGGTAGAGCAAAAGGAACAGCATCAGAGCCATGATCGTGTAAGCCAAGCTCATCAACTGTCCGCCATGCGGATGCAGGTGCACTTCCTTGCCCTTTATGAAGTTCAAGCTCAGGAACTTCGCAAGGAAAGCTGAGTAAACAGCTGAAGTTAGCACGAGTAAAACCAAAGGCAAATAGCCGAACTCATACCCTAACTTGTGCATCACACCGTCCATCGCAGATTTGACCCAGTAAGCCGTTAAAGGCGGGATTCCGCTTAGGCAAAGCGTCGCGATGATCGTCGCTATGAAGGCTAACTTGAGATGCTTCGCCACTTCTCTTCCACCGACGCAGAATCGATCATGGGTTTCGTGGATCAAATGCCCAGCGACTAAAAACAGCGTAGCCTTTGCGAAGGCGTGCGTTACGAGGTACCAAAAGCCAACAAGAACTGCGATCTTCCCAACCCATGCGCTTGCTGCGGTCGTTGCAAACATCAAGCCGAGGCTCGACATCGTCGAGGCTGCGAGTAGGACTTTTCTTTCAAGGCACCCCAAAGCAACCGATGCGCCGTAGAAGGCTGAGATCAAGCCAAGGAACAAGACGATGAGGTAAAGGGCTTCTATTCCACCAGAGTGAATGTTCCAAGGCTCTACATACCAGCTGAGTCGCATGAAGATGTATGTTCCAGCTGCAACCATCGTTGCGGAGTGAAGCAACGCGCTCACTGTTGTAGGACCAGTCATTGCAGTCATCAGCCATTCGCTGAAGGGCAGTTGTGCGGATTTCGTGAAGGGTCCAAGCATGAAGGCGAACATTATCAGAAAGATTCCGAAAGACCCAACCTTTTCTGCAAATTCTCCCCAGTGGATCTCGCTTATGTTGAGGGTTCCGGTTAAGAAGAAGATCGCTGCGATTGCGAAGAACATCGGCATGTCCCCAACGCGAATTGTCGAAATTGCCCTCCATCCTCCAAGGCTTGGGGACCAGAAGTAATTCATCCCCGCGATCTTTCTTCCAATCTCGCCCACGTAGCTGAGCTCATCGTCATCTCTAAACCAGTGTCCTATGAGACCCCATGATGCAATTCCAAGACCTTCCCAGCCGATGAGAAGCATGAGCAAATTGTCGCTGTAAACGACGAGAAGCATTGAAGCGGTGAAGAGATTGAAGAAGAACCAATACCAACCAAGGCGATAGTCGTGCTTCATGTATTCCAAGCCGTAGACACCTATGAGAAAGGCTATGAGCGCTGTAAGGACGCCCATGACCTTGCTGAGGTAATCAAAGATGAACACGAAGTTTATGTTGAACTCGGGCAACCAAGGATAGGACACTTTCATCGTCGCATCAAGAGGAGAGCTGAACAAGATTTGAAGAGAGCAGAGCAAAGAGACGAATAGACCAAGGACTGCAAAAATTGGCAATTTCCTCGCCCATTCTGGCTTTGGATCAAGAAGCCAGGCAAATGCGACTGGTAAAGATCCGACTATTGGAGCAAGAAACATCGCAACCAAGATTTCGATCACGGTATCACCCCCACAACCGCCTTAATGCCATCCAAGAGCGCTGGAGCGAGTGGTGGGAAGATGAAGGCTACGCTAAATAAGGCGATTGCGTAAAGCGGGACGTCGAGAAGTCTGCTGAACTTCGGCTTTTCGTATTTCAATGGAGTTCCATAGTAGATCGAGCGCATTGTGTAGAAGCTGTAAAGTCCTGAGATTATGAAAACCAGAACAACCGCGGAGATTATCGCCAAGTTGAAGCCGTAGATCTTCGTCAAACCAACCAAGATGTAAAATTCCGCGAACATTCCGATCGTGATTATACCGCTGAGGGTCATGAAGCCAATCAGCGCTGCGTTCGCGATCGTTGGGATGAACTCGTGCATTCCGCGCATTTTGTCAAGGCTACGCAATCCATGGAAAGTCGCAATTATCGCCCCTGCAGTCATGAATAATATCGCCTTTCCAAAAGCATGGCTCATGTATTGAACTACAAGCCCTATAAGCCCATAGGAGCCAAGGCATAGTGCAATGAGAACGTATCCCATCTGCGAAACCGTTGAATAAGCCAAAAGCCTCTTGTAATCTCTCTGCTTGAAAACGCTGAGCCCAGCGTAAATACTTGAGACCAAGGCGTAGGTTATTATAAGATCCCTAAACTCCGCAACGAATGAGCTGTCCAACAGGTAAACTCTGAAAAGAATGTAACCAGCCAATCCAACTGTTAAAGGACTCAGCAATGCACTAACTGGCGTTGGAGCTTCTGCATGAGCCCAAGGAAGCCAAATATGTGGTCCTAAGCCTGGAAGCTTCACAACCATGCCCAAGAAGATGAGGAGCCATGGTAAGAAGCCAACGATTTTTATTGCGTTGATTGCGAGCGTTTGATTTTCAAATGCAATCATCAAGAATCCAAGCAATGCCAAAACGCCTGCAATGTGTGTCCAGACAAAGTAAAGAATGCCAACCCATTGCCTGTTGCCGTAGCCGTATAGGTATATGAGCATGAACGATGCAAGCAAGGAGATCTCGAGAAAGATGTAGAGTAAGAGAAAGTTTCCGCTGTAAACAAGCCAAAGCATCGCTACTGCGTATAGGTTGTATAGGAACCAGTATTTCCTGAACTCTTTCTCTTCGCTTACATGCATTTCCTCGAATCTATGACGCATGTATGGCAAGGAGTAAATTGCAACCATCGCTGAAACCAAGCAGATTGTGAAGCCAAAAGCATGGCTAACGGGGTCGTAGAGCAAGTAGAAATCCCCGACTGGTGCAGGCAAGGCCATTAGCAGTTCTTCGTCTTCATGAAAAGTCAAAAGACCGTAGAGGGCTGAAAGCATTGGGAGAAGAAAAGCAATTGTAGAAACCCAGGTTGCAACCCTCCGTTCAAGCAGTGGAGAAACAAAGGTTACGATTAGGGGGATCAGGAGAAGCGCAAGATACGGGGTCAAACGACGTCACCTCCAACCGATACCTTCTCTATCTCGACTCCTTTCCTCATCTTGTCCGTGATGACTATTGCGGTTATCAAGACCAAGAGCTCCGCGCTACTCGTGAAGATCGCAACCAAGAGAATCGCGAAAGCCATCGTTGGCGAAACTGAGAAAAGGGGAAGTATTGCCAAGAAGACCGCTGAAAACATTAGTTCAAGGCTTATAAGCAATCTAACCAAATCCCTTGCAGATATCGCCATTAGATACGCCACTACCAGCAAGGCAACCGCGATTGCGACGATCACATCCCAACCCTCCTAAGGATTTTTATTGCGGAAAGCATGACCAAAACCATCATTGAAATCAGAAAGACGATTAGTAGAAAATAGTCTCCCACGAATTCGATTCCGCTTGAAGAAACAGAGATTTTCTGAGCTTCGCTGTAAGCGTAGGCTACGAGTGCAAGCACCAATATGATCGGAATAGTCCATAGGAGGTTTATCTTCCTCGCAGTCTTTGCTCTGAAGGTCGCTGCGACTGCGATTGTTACGATTCCAACCGCACCAACAAAAACAAGCGTTATTAGAACGACTGCTGGCTGTAAGTCGAAGACTGCGTAAATTCCCGCTACGAAGATCATTGCAACGGACATGTAAAGCGCTGAATAGAAGTTATCCCTTGTGAGCCACGCGCCAACCGCTGAAACTATCGCAAGTGCGCCGAGAGTCGAAATCAACAGAGTTTGTAGATCCATGAATTTAGCTAATGGTATTATTGATAAGCTTTACTAAATGATTCCCATGAATTCCGTTTCAAAAAGTGTAACTAAAAAACATTAAAAAGCTTTTTTAAAACTCGTGCCAAACTCGAGACGTGAACGGCTTCCGCATCGCATTGCTCGTCCCCATGCCCTTGATAATCGACTTGGCCACAAAGCTCGAAGTAAGCGGGGTAAGGGTATCCCTATTGATCACAGGAGCTCTTGGATTGGCTTACTCAGTAGAAATACTGAGGTCAGGTATTTCAAGCGCCGGAGGAAGCTTCTTAGTCTCAGCATTCATCTTTTTATCTCTAATGGCTTTCATAAAATCCGGAACTTTTATGATTTCGATTTTTCTCGGGTTTGTGATTTCCTTCGTTCTCGCTACACTTCTAATTTCCTCAAAAATCCCCGGATACACGATAAAACTCGTCAATCTCGCCTTCTCTGGACTATTCATCTTCCTCGTGATTTTTCGCAGTTCTCTTTCTGCTCCGCTTTTCGAGCAGATTATTGCGCTCCTCTTCCTCTTCTGGTATTATGCGTTCGTTTTCAACCTAAAACGCTTGAGTTCCAAGCCAATTAATTCCCATTAGTCGGGAAATTTTTGGAAGCCTGTCTTGGGATTAACTCGAAGAAGTCTCCGGGAGAGCTTTTGACGCAAATCTCACAGCGCTCGTGGGCAAAATAGAAAAAATTTAAGAAGAGGTTTGAAGCAAAAAAACTCATGAACCTGATCTTGCTCGGAGCTCCTGGAGCGGGAAAAGGAACGCAGGCAAAGATTATAATGGGTAGATACAGAATCCCGCAGATATCGACTGGGGACATGCTCAGAGAAGCTGTTGCGAAAGGGACTGAGCTTGGAAAAAAGGCAAAGGAGTATATGACTCAAGGAAAACTGGTTCCAGATGACGTCGTAATTGGAATCGTGAGGGAAAGGCTTGCACAGAAGGATTGCGAAAATGGCTTTATCCTCGATGGATTTCCAAGGACTCTGCCTCAAGCTGAAGCGCTTGATAAGATGCTAAAAGAGATGGGTAAGAAGATAGACGCTGTTATAAACGTGAACGTTCCTGAGGAAGAAGTTGTGAAGAGAATCGTGAACAGAAGAACTTGCAAGGTATGTGGGGCGATTTATCACCTCATCTACAGCCCACCGAAAAAAGAGGGGGTCTGCGACAAGTGCGGTGGTGAGCTATACCAAAGGGATGACGACAAAGAAGAAACTGTGAGGGAAAGGTTCAGGGTTTACAAAAAGAACACAGAACCGCTTATAGATTACTACAAGAGGAAAGGCATCCTATACGACGTGGATGGCACAAAAGACATCGAAGGTGTTAAGAGAGAAGTCCTCGAGATTTTGGAAAAAATTAAACCGTAATCTCAATTTCTCTATCTTTTATTTCGCCTTTAAACCAGCTCAAAACTTTTTGCATTACCCTTTCGTTTCTCCTTAGGAAGTGGTCCCCATTCACGACCTTTAAAAAGCTCTTCGGCTCGTTAAGAGCTTTAAAAACCTTTAGCCCACATTCATATGGCACGATTTCGTCCTTGGTTCCGTGAACGACGAGTTTCTCCGAGTTCAGATTGCGTAATGGCTTTAGCAGATCCTCGCTCTGGAGCTCGATCACTTCTTTGCTAAACTCCTCAAAGCTCCCAATTCTTATTATCTCGAGCGCATGCGAGTGCATCTCCTTTAACCTTGAAATTTCAAAGATCTCTGGCAAAGGTGGAGCAACGAGAATTAGCTTTTCCAAATTCCTAAGAAACGGCGCTGTTTTCATCGCAACAAGGGCACCCATGCTGTAGCCAAGAATCGAAACCCTTCTAAATTTCCTTGCAATTCTCTCCAAATCCTCGACCCAGTTTCTTATGCTGAAATATCCCTTGCTGTTCCCACATCCAGAGAAGTCAAAGACGATTGTCGGCTCAATCCCTGAAAACAGCTCTGCTATTTCGCCGTATCCCTTGTCTATCACCGAACCCCTTTCGTATGGGAAACCATGACAGATTATCATCGCCTTCGAAACGTGAAGTCTCAAGAAATTCCTACCCACGAAAGTGTCGACGATCATTTCACCATAGACTCAAGTTCATCGAGGTCTCTTTCGATCTTCCTTATCTCTTCCCTCTTCCTCTGCACGAGCTCTACAACTATTTCCCTAAGTTCTTTTGTCATCTTGTAGCTTTTCAAAGGTCTTCCCTTCCCCTTTTTCTTCAACTCTCTCTCTTTCACCCATCCCCATTCCTTGAGCTCTTTCATCGCGAGGCTAACCTCAGGCTGCCTCAAATTCGCCGCCCTCTCGATGTCTCTCGAAACGGCCTCGCCTGCTTTTGATAAAAAAACAACTACTCTTGCTATGTTCCTGTTCAGTCCCGCTTCGGTGAGCAAGCTTATGACCCTCTCATCGCTTTCTGTGAGTTCCTCTACCATAACACCACCTCGGATATCTTCTTGATATACTAATAAGTATATAAATTTTTTTGCATTCAGTTATTTATCTAAAACCATGAGTTTCGGCACGACGGATTTTAAAGTTTTTTTATATAAAATAATTTCGTCAAAAAATTTTTAAATTCTCGTGGAGATCTTAGGGCAGATGAGAAGTTCAAAGATCCAGAGGATAAAAGAATATCTCTCAAAGAAGAAGTCCGCACAAAGAAAAAAAATCGGTGTTTTAGTCGATGGACCGAACATGCTTAGAAAAGAGTTCAACACGAATCTCAAGGAGATAAGAGATATCCTCACAGAATACGGGGACATAAAGGTCGCAAAGGTATTTCTAAACCAGTATGCGACTGACAAACTCGTTGAGGCGATAGAGAACCAAGGATTCGAGCCAATTGTTACTTCAGGCGATGTAGACGTTCGAATGGCGGTCGAAGCGATGGAGATGATATACAACGACTCGATCGACGTTCTTGCGCTCGTTACAAGGGATGCGGACTTCAAAGCAGTGCTAATGAAGGCAATGGAAATGGGAAAAGAAACGATCATCGTCGGCGCTGAGCCGGGTTTTTCAACAGCCTTGAAAAACTCCGCAGACATCGCAATTGTTTTGAACGATGAAGAGAGCGAAGAGCTCTTAGAGGTATGAAACTCTTTCTCTTCGAATTCGCAACTTGTGGTGATGAAGTTCCAGAGCAGATAGCAGTCGAAGGGCTTGCAATGTTCAAAACACTTTTAAAAGGTTTTTCAAAGCATTTTGAAATTTCGAGTTTCGTAAAAAGCGAGTTCAAAGATTACTTCAACCTCCCCGATGGAAAAATCGACGAGATTGAGAGCTATTTGGAAAAAGCAGATGCGTTTCTAATTGTAGCTCCTGAAGACGACTACACTTTGCTTAGGTTAACAGAAAAAGCTGAAAAGTTTTGTGAAAACCTTGGATCTTCGAGTAAAGCCATTGCAGTAACTTCCGACAAGTGGAAGCTCTACAAAAAGCTAAAAAATAGGGTTTTAATGCCAAAAACTTCGAAAAAAGAGCTTGGGGGTAGTTTTTTAATAAAACCGAGGGTTAGTTGCGGAGGAGAAGGTATAAGATTCTCTTCTGAGGTGCCAAAAGGCTACATAGCACAAGAGTTCGTTAAAGGAGAAAATTTAAGCGTTAGTTTAATCGTAGGAGACGAGATCAGAGCTGTAAGCGTAAACGAGCAATTGATCGAAGATTTTCGCTACAAAGGCGCAATAGTTCCTGCCAGAATTTCGAAAGAGAGGGCGATAGAAGTTTGTGAAATCGCAATGAATGCGGTCGAAGCGATAAAAGGATTGAATGGCTACGTAGGCGTTGATGTTGTTTACTCAGACCAACCATACGTCATCGAAGTGAACGCAAGGATCACAACGCCTTGCATAGCCTTTGAAAAGGCTTATGCTACAAACGTTGCAGATATGATCATGGGCGAAAGCCCGAGGGGGACTTTTAGGAGGCAAAAAATAGAAAAAGGGAACTTTGAAGATTTCTTCACTAAGGTTGGGAACTACGCATTGAGATTAGTTGACCTTGAAGCCTAAGGAATCGTCACTTCATCAGAGTCCACGAGAATCGTCAAAGCAGATCCTTCGATCTTTTTCCTGAACTCTATGACTTCTGGAGTTTCT
>JBKBUO010000036.1:0-14575 GCA_046290005.1 Archaeoglobaceae archaeon
AGACTACGTGATCGTGAACCACATAGAACCAGATCATGCGAGTGGACTCGCAGACGTCATGCGAGTTGCAAAGGATGCGGAGATAATCTGCTCGCAAAAGGGTAAAGAGGGGATTTGCAAGAATTTTGACTGCAAGGACTGGAACATAAGAGTCGTTAAGAACGGAGATACGTTGAAAATAGGGAAGAAGACGTTAATGTTCATAGACATGACCATGTTGCACTGGCCTGACAGCATTGCGACGTATCTTGTTGAGGACGGGATCTTATTCTCCAACGATGCCTTTGGACAGCACTTTGCAAGTGAAGAGAGGTTTGCAGAGGATATCGGAGTAGAGGAAGCGCTGAAGTGGGCTAAAATGTATTACGCAAACATCCTCATGCCTTTAGCTCCGTTGATAAAGAAGAAGCTCGAAGAGATAAAAAACGTGGAGATAAAGATGATTTTCCCGAGCCACGGCGTTGCTTGGAAAGATCCAAGACCAATAGTTGAAAGCTACGCAAGATGGGCAAGTTTCGAAGTGGATAACAAAGTGGTCATCGTTTACGACACGATGTGGGGCTCGACTGAAAAGCTCGCAAGGATAATCGCAGACGGTGCGAGTAACTTTGCAAAGGTTAGACTATTCAACGTAAGAAAGGATTCTTGGACCGAGATCGTCACAGAAATCCTCGATGCGAAGGCGATCGCAATCGGTGCGCCAACGATACACAACTCAATCTTTCCGCCGGTCGCGGGTTTCTTAACGTATCTCCGCAGTTTGAAGCCAAAGAACAAGAAAGCACTCGCTTTCGGATCCTATGGCTGGAATGGCGTTGCAGTCAAAGAAATGGCAAAAGTTCTCGAGGAGCTCGGTTTCGAAACGATGCAGTTTGCGGTGAAGTTCAAGCCCACTAAGGAAGAGATTGAAAAAGCCTACGACTTAGGAGTTGAGCTTGCAAAATGATCGTCGGTATAAGCGGTAGTCCGAGGAAAAAGGCAACGGAGTTCGTTTTAAGCAAAGCCCTCGAAATTATGAGCGAGAAGGGATACGATACAAAGCTTTTCACAGTTCGAGGAAAGCAGATAAACTTCTGCCAGCACTGCGATTACTGTCTAAGGCATAAGGAGTGTAGGATAAAGGACGACATGTATGAACTCTACGACCTCCTTGAGAAAGCGAAGGGGATCGTGATCGCAACTCCAGTTTACAACGGTGGAGTTAGCGCTCAAACAAAGGCGGTGATGGACCGTTGTAGGGCATTGGTTGCGAAAGACTACGACTTCTTCCGTGGAAAAATCGGTATGGCAATTGCCGTAGGAGGAGACAGAATAGGTGGACAAGAGCTGGCGATCCAGCAGATCATGACCTTCTACATCTTGAATGGTATCATTCCCGTGGGCGGGGGGTCCTTTGGTGCAAACCTCGGTGCAACTTTTTGGAGCAAGGACACCTTAGAGGGAGTTATGAGCGACGAAGAGGGATTTAGAAGCCTTAGAAAAACTGTAAAAAGATTTTTGGATGTTTTGATGCGTTATGAAGGTCGCTTGGGGGATAACGGGGAGCGGTGACAGGTTGCGGGAAACCGTGGACGTGATGCTGAAGGTCAAGGAGATGTATCCCAACGTCGAGATAAGAGTATACCTTTCAAAGGCTGGACAACAAGTCGTTCTATACTACAAGCTCATGGAAACTCTTAAGAACAACTTCAAGGTTTGGACAGAAGTGAACGCAAATGCTCCATTTCTCGCAGGAATGCTTCAAAGCGGTGCGTTCGAATTCTTGCTGATCGCTCCAGCGACTTCGAACACGGTTGCGAAGATTTCCATGGGCATCGCAGATACGTTGCTTACGAACTCAGCAATCATGGCTTTGAAAGCTTTTGTTCCGGTTTACATAATGCCATCTGACTACAAAGAAGGAGTCGTTGAAACAGAGTTGCCAGACGGAAGAAAGATGAAACTGCGGATAAGAAAGGAGGACGTGGAGCACGTGGAAAGACTTCGTAAAATGGATGGAGTCTTTATCCTTGAGAAACCCGGGGACATATTCGCGGTTTTCGAGAAACACTTCAAAGATTAACTTTACTTCAAAGATTAACTTTTTTAGAAGAGAAAGGCATAAAAACAAAGAAGTCAACGAACTTAGGGCTCGTGGTCTAGGGGTTATGACACCGCTCTCACACAGCGGAGGTCGGGGGTTCGAATCCCCCCGAGCCCATGATTCTACGATGCAGGGATTTTACAAAATTGGAAAGAAGGTCAAGTCTTCGGTTTGGTGAAACCTTTAAGTGAATTCCTTGAGGTTCATGTGAGAGGTTACGAAGATAACACCCTTGATGCCGAAATAGAATTATCTCGAGAATTCTTGAAGCATCTCGATTATGAAGCAAAACCTTATTACGGCTTCTTAATTAGCATCCTAAGGAGGTATAAAGTTCCTTTCAAAACCTTAGCACCTATTCCTCCAGATCCAGATCATATTGTAGTACCCAAAACGCTGACTGAGTGGAAACCATTATTGGCAATTACTTGTTTGTCAATTGTTGTATTGGCGTTAATCATCGGAGATCGAAGAAAAATGTGCTAGTTTCAGAGATTTTTTGGAGAAGGTCAAAGATCCGTAGCATAAGTAGGGGTCAGAGATTAATTCTGAACTCATATCCAAAACTTTTTAGACAATGTCCGTCTCCTTTGATCTGTGAAACTCTTGGCATTGGTAACGCTCAACCTCGTCGCAATCCTTGTTTCGCTCACGGTTGGAAGCTCCGGATACGGCGTGGAATCGCTCGTATCGATTCTCTCTGGAAAAGCAAGCGAGATCGAAAGACTGATAATCCTTGAGTATCGTCTGCCAAGGCTTCTGATTGCGATGCTTGTGGGTGCATCTCTTGCAGTTTCTGGAACCGCTCTTCAGGCAATTTTCAGAAATCCACTCGCTGAGCCATATATTCTCGGGATTGCAAGCGGTGCAAGTCTTGGTGCAATAATATCGGTTGTTTTGGAATTAGGCATCCTTAGTAGATTTGCCTTGGCTTTCTTAACTTCTATCGCAGTTGTCCAGCTCGTTTTGGTTATAGGGGGCTCAAAGAGATTTCGAGACCAAAGCTATGCGATCCTTCTCACTGGGATAGCAATAGCATCGTTCCTCTCGGGTTTGAACTCTCTTCTTATTTACTTGCACTCTCAAAGCCTGCATCAAGTCATCTTCTGGCTCATGGGCAGTTTTTCAAATCCAATCTGGGAAGAGATATACGTCGCGATTCCGATCTTTGTTTTGTGCACTTCTTTTCTTCTCCTTACCTCTTGGAATCTAAACGCCTTACTTCTTGGCGATGAGCATGCAAGGGCAGTTGGTTTAAACGTAGATCGCTATCGGACACAGTTAATTTTAGTTTCGAGTCTTTTAACCTCTGCTGCAGTTGCAACGAGTGGCGTGATTGGTTTCGTTGGTATCATAGTCCCGCACACGATCAGGATGTTGCTTGGAGAAGAGCACAGCAGACTTTTGCCCGCAACAATTCTTTTTTCAACAGCCTTCATGCCAATCGTCGACGTATTTGCGAGGCTTTGGAGCGGGGAAATTCCCATTGGCGCATTAACCGCGATGCTTGGCGGTCCATTTTTCGTTTATCTCCTCTGGAAGAGGCTATGATACTCAAAGTCGAAGGTGTCACCGTAAGGCTTGGAAGCGCGGAGGTTTTGAAGAACATAACTTTTCACGCAAACAGGGGAGAAATGATCGCAATCCTCGGCCCCAATGGCTCGGGAAAAACGACTTTGCTTAGAACTATCTTCGGAATCCTCAAGCCTTTCAAAGGAGTCGTTTACCTTGATCGCAACTCCCTTGGCTACCTACCGCAAGAAGTTGCGGAAACAAAGCTAAAAGCCATTGAAGTCGTTTTGCTCGGGAGAACTCGAAACTTTGGAGCGATAAAAATTCCAAAGAAAGAAGACTACGAAATAGCGATCAGGGCTTTAAAAGAAGTTGGAGTTGAGCACTTGGCAGACAGAACATTTTCAGAGCTTAGCGGTGGTGAAAAGCAGAAGGTTTTGATTGCAAGGCTTTTAGCTCAACAGCCAGAGATCCTTTTGCTCGATGAACCAACAGCCCACTTGGACATATCTGCTCAGATCGAGATAATGACTTTGCTTAGAGAATTGGCAAACAACAAAGTTGTGATCGTTGCGATGCACGACATAAACTTGGCGTTAAGTTTTGCGAGCAAGGTAATGATGATGAAAAACGGTGAAATAAGATACGCGGGAAAACCGAGCGAAGTTATTAGCGAAGAAAGCATTCGTGAAGTCTTTGGAATCGAAGTCATCGTGAAGAAGCAGGGGAGGATTTACGTGGTCCCAAGGATAAAATCTGCTCAAAACGGAAAATTGGTTCACGTGATATGTGGCGGTGGGAGTGGCAGAGCTCTGATAGAGATACTCAGAGATAATGGCTACAAAGTCTCTGCAGGCGTACTAAATGTCCTCGATTCTGACTGGGAGGCGATTCAAGAAATAGATGGCTTTGCAATCGATGAGGCTCCGTTTTCAGAAATAAGCGAGGAATCTTTTAGGAGGAATCTCGAAGCAATCGCGAAAGCGGATGCAGTTGTTTTAGCAAATCTTGCAATAGGAAGGGGAAATTTCAAAAATCTGCTTTGTGCACTTAAATCTGCTGAGATGGGGAAGTTAGTCGTTGTGAACTCGAGACCATTTGCCGAGAGAAACTTCTATGGAGAAGAGGCTGAAAAAATCTACGAGGAAATTTTAAGAAAGGCGAGGGTTGTCGAAAGCGAAGAAGGTGTTCTAAATGCCCTACGAGAACTACTGCATCGACGATAGAACTCTGATCGTTTACGGAAAATTCTTTGGCTTAAGCACAGGTTTGCTTGGGGGCTGGAAAAAAGTTCATTGCGCATTCAACCACTGCATCACAGACGATTTTTACAGAATGAGCCCAGTCGCGTATTTAAAAAGCGTAGCCAAGAGCTATGGGCTCAAAAACTACTTCGGACTTCTAACTGCGGTTCCGATAGAAAATCTAAGCATAAAAAGCGTGAAAAATGTGACAGCATTCGTTACCGCTGGAGTAAACAATCCGAACGAGATGACGATAAACACGATCATCGTGCTCGAGTCTAAGCTAAGCGGATCTGCGATGCTTAATGCAATCATAACCGCAACCGAAGCAAAGAGCTCGGCGCTTTTTAAACTTGGTTATCACTTCACAGGAACGAACACAGATGCGATCGTAATTCTGAGCACGATGGAAGGTAGTTACGAATTCTTTGCTGGACCAGCGAGTAGATTGGGTAAAAGAATCTGGGAGTCTGTTTTTTCAGCTACAACCGAAAGTCTAAGAAATTGGAAAAAATAAGCAGAAATTCTTTTTAAGCTTCGTGAAAAATTCTTACATGCGAATCGCAGTCGCTGGTTCTGCGGGGAGAATGGGAAGGCTCATCGTCAAGCATGCGATCAACGAAGGATTGACGATTGCCCAAGCCTTTGACATCGTCGAAGTCGGAAAGGATGCTGGAGAAGTAGCTGGGATTGGAAAAATTGGTGTTAAGATAGAGAACGACGTTGGAAAATTGAACGCAGACGTTCTCGTGGACTTCACAAATCCATTAGCATGCTTGGAAAACGCAAGAGTTGCATCTGAAAAAGGTGTTAAGCTCGTCATAGGCACAACTGGGTTTAGCAAAGAGCAGAGAGAAGAACTTGAAGGGATTTGTAGTAGAGTTCCGTCCATCGTTTCTCCGAATTTCAGCGTTGGTGTAAACGCATTTTTTAAGATCGTGGAATTCGCCGCCTCACTTCTTCACAGCTACGACGTCGAAGCCTTTGAGTTGCATCACAAACATAAGAAAGATGCACCGAGCGGAACAGCGATAAGGGTTGCGGAAATCGTGAGAGAAGTTCTGGCAGAAAAAGGTAGAAAACTCGAGCTTAAGTTCTGCAGGGATTCGAAGAAAGGCGATGACATCGGAGTCTTCGGAATCCGTGGTGGAGACGTTGTTGGGGAGCATACTGTGATGTTTTTTGGAGAAGGAGAAAGAGTTGAAATAGTTCATCGGGCAACGAGCAGAGATTGCTTTGCAAAGGGGGCGATCTTGGCAGTGAAATGGATTTCTAAGGTAGAAAAACCGGGAATTTACTCGATGCTCGACGTTCTCGGCTTAAAAGAGGGACGTTTTTAAGAGCAAAGGGTGAGGATTTGCGATGGTGAGGGATCGTGGCTTTAAAGCCCTTGAAGCTGTGGAGGTTGCGATTAAGAAGATGCTCGAAAAACTTCGAGTCTTGGGAGTTGAAGAGGTCGATGTTTACAACTGTCAAGGCAGAGTTCTCGCAAAAGACGTCGTCTCGAGTCTTGACGTTCCTGAGTTCAACAGATCTGCGATGGATGGTTACGCTGTGATCGCAGAAGACACATTTGGAGCATCGCAGAGCAATCCAGCGGTTTTGAAGTTGGTTGGGGAGATAGAAATCGGTAAAAACTCAGATTTAAGAATAAGAAGTGGCGAGGCGGTTAGAGTCTACACGGGCTCTGCAATTCCCGAGAACGCGAACGCAGTTGTGATGCTTGAGCATACGAAGGAAGAAAACGGGTTTGTTCAGGTTTTCAAGAGCGTTGCACCTTTTAAGAACGTTATGAGAAAAGGAGAAGATCTGAAGAAAGGGGAAGTTGTGCTCAGGAGGGGTGAAATACTGCAACCGCAGGACGCTGGAATCCTCGCTTCATTGGGTTTTAAGAGTGTTGAAGTTTTTAAAAAGCCAAAGGTAGCTGTAATCTCAACTGGGGACGAGCTTATAGCTTTGGGAGAGGAAAAAGAAGCGGGAAAGATCTACAACTCCAACAGTCCGATGATCTGTAACGCCCTTGCAGAGCTCGGGTTTGATGCGATTCCGTTGGGAACTGCAAAGGACAAAGCTCTTGATGTTGAGGAGAAGCTTTTCAAGGCTTTGGAATTTGATGCAGTCGTTTTTACAGGTGGAACTTCAGTTGGAGGCTACGATCTTGTTCCAGAAATTGTTTCTAAGCATGGAGATATAGTTTTCCACGGCGTTGCGATGCGTCCCGGAATGCCAAGTGCTTTTGGGATCGTAAAGGGAAAACCGGTTTTCATGCTCCCCGGGTCTCCGACTGCGTGTTTTCTTGCCTTCAACACTTTCGTAGTCCCAGCACTTTACAGAATGATGGGGATAAGGCTTTTGGAGAGAAAGGGTAGTAGAAAGAGGGGAATCCTTCAAGCGAGGGTTGCGTCAGAAGTAGGCATAAGGAGCTACGTCAGAGTTCTTTGGGAAAATGGAAAAGTTTATCCAGTCAGAATCTCGGGTTCGAGCATTTTAAGCTCATTGGTGAAGTCCAACGCACTCCTTGTGGTTCCAGAGGAAGTCGAAGGTTACGAAGAGGGGGAAGAGGTCGAAGTGGTTTTGCTTAGGAGCATAACGGAGGTTTTGGAATGAGGAAAGTCTTTAGGCAAATTTTAACGATTGAAGAGGCAAAAAAGATCCTTTTCTCTCGATACAAGCCGATTCCAAGAGTTGAAGAACTCGATATTCTTTCCGCAACAGGAAGGGTTCTTGCAGAAGATGTTTACTCGGCGATAAGCGTTCCACCATTCGACAGGGCTACGATGGATGGGTTTGCAGTCAAAGCGGAGGACACGTTCTCTGCGGAAGAGGACACTCCAGTAAGACTGAGGGTATTGGGAAAGATCGAAGCGGGGGATTGGGTGGAAACCGAGATAAAAAATGGAGAAGCCTTTGAGATCTCGACTGGGTCAGCGATACCAAAGGGAGCAAACGCTGTTGTTATGGTGGAATTCACGAGAGAAATTGGCGAATTCGTTGAGATATCCAAGGCTGTAGCTCCCGGAGATAACGTGATGTTTGCGGGAAGCGACATAATGGCTGGAGAGTTAATTCTAAGGAAAGGAACAAGACTTACGCACAGAGAAATAGGCGTTCTCGCTGCATGTGGGATAAAGAGGGTTAAAGTTTACGGAAAGCCGAAGGTTGCAGTGATTTCGACTGGAAACGAGTTAGCGGATTTGGACGAGACATTGGCAAAGGGAAAAATCTACGACGTAAACTCCTTTGCAATCTCTTCTGCGATCGAGGAAAACGGTGGAGTAGCGATTAGACTTGGAATCGTTCGCGACGATGAAGAAGAAATGAAGAGAGCGATTTTAAAAGCGTTGAATCTTGCCGACATAGTCATAACCTCTGGTAGCACCTCTTCTGGTTTTGGCGACAAGATGTATCGAGTTCTCGAGGAATTGGCGGAAGTCTTGGTGCATGGAATTGCTGTTAAGCCAGGAAAGCCGACAATAATAGCGATCAGTGATGGAAAACCGATATTTGGACTTCCTGGTTATCCTGTTTCTGCTTTGACCATTTTAGAGCTAATCGTCGCCCCAGTGATTCGTGAATTGGCTGGTTTAAGAAAAGAGTCGAGGAATGTAAAGGCGAGACTCGCTACAAAGGTCTTTTCCGAAATAGGTAGGAGGGAATTCTTGCCCGTGAACTTAGTCTCTGGGAAAGAAGGCTTCTCAGCTTATCCCGTGACTGGTAGCTACAGTGGAGCAATCACAGCGCTCGCATTCAGCGATGGTATCGTAGAAATTCCGGAAGAAGTTGTGATGCTCGAGGAAAATGAAATCGTTGAGGTCAAGCTTTTCAGCGAAATAAACCCCGCGGACCTCGTCTTCATCGGTAGCCATTGCATAGGTGTGGATTTGATCCTAAGAGAAATTGAGGGAAATGCAAAAGTGATAAACGTAGGCTCCACGGGGGGAATTTTGGCTGTTAGGAGAGGGGAAGCGGACATCGCTGGGACGCACTTGCTCGATGAAAGCGGAGTTTACAACGAGGGAATAGTTAAGAAGCTCGGTGTTAAGGATGCGGTTCTCGTTAAAGGTTACCTTAGGGAACAAGGCTTCATAGTTGCAAAGGGGAATCCAAAGCAAATAAAGGGCTTTGAAGACTTGCTCAGGGATGAAGTCAGGTTGATAAACAGAAACAAAGGCTCTGGGACAAGAATTCTTTTGGACATGAACTTGCAAAGGCTTGCAGAAAAAATTGGCATGGATTTCGAGGAGATCAAGCGCAAGATAAGAGGGTACGAGATCGAAGCAAAAACTCATGACGCGGTTGCAATTGCGATCGCAACGAAAAGGGCGGACGTTGGACTTGGAATAAAGACCGTTGCGACCCTCTACAACTTGGACTTCATACCCTTGAGGAGCGAGGAATACGATTTCTTGATCCCAAGAGATAGGTTGGAGAAGTGGAGCGTCAAAAAGTTCCTTGAAATTCTGAAAAGCGAGGAATTTGCGAGAAAACTTGAAAAAGTCGGTGGGCTTAGAACTTACGAGAGAACGGGTGAAATGATAGAGATATGAACGCGAGAATAAGCGAGATCTTCGAGTCGATTCAAGGCGAAGGAGTGTTGGTTGGAGTTTTGCAGCTCTTCATCCGCTTCTGCGGATGCAACTTAAACTGCTACTACTGTGACACCCTCAAAGACTCGGAGGTTTGCAGAGATTACTTCAACGGAGTAGATCTGAAAAATCCCGTGCACGTTGATTACGTCCAGAGGATCATAGATTCAGCGAAGGTTCACTCGATTAGCTTCACCGGTGGAGAACCGAGTTTGCAGGCGAATTTTATCAGATCTTTGAGAAAAACAAAGCCCTTCTACTTGGAAACGAACATGAGCTTGCCCGAGAAAGCGAAAAAGCTCAAATTTGTCGACTACGTTGCTGGCGATCTGAAGGTGAGAGAAGCGGGAATTTCGAACTACGAGGAAGTTCTCGAGAAAACTTTTCAGTGCTTTAGAATACTGAAAAACACTCGTAAAAGGCTTACGTTCTGCAAGATTGTTCTTCCAGCGAAATTCGATCAGGAAGAAGTCCTAAACTCTGCGATGCAAGTCAAAGACTACGTTCACAGCTTTGTTCTTCAACCAGTCTTCGGCGAAGATGTGAGCAACGTTTTTAAACTGCAGAAAGCGATTTTTGAATTCGCAGATGTCCGAATAATTCCCCAGGTCCACAAGCTGATGGGGGTGAGGTGATGAAGTTCAGAGTAGGTGTGAAGGAAGTGTTCAGCGCAGCGCACTCGATTCCTGGGCACAGGAAATGCGGAAAAGTCCATGGGCACAACTTCGAAGTCAGCGTCGAAGTAGAGAGCGATACCTTGAAAAATGGTATGGTGATCGACTTTTTCGATCTTAAGAAAGTCCTTAAGGAGATTCTCGAAAAGCTTGATCACTCCTTGCTCAACGAAGTCATAGAAAACCCGACTTCGGAAAACATCGCAATCTTTGTTTTCAACGAGCTTCGCAACAAGGGCTTAAACGTCGTCAAAGTTAGGGTTGCGGAAAACTTTGATAAGTGGGCAGAGGTTGGATTGGGCTAAACCTTAAAACTTTTAAGTTGAACCATCTTTGCCTTTGCATGAGCGACCTGATGGAAATGCTAATTCGACGTGGTTTCCTTTGGCAATCGTTCGAGATCTACGGAGGAATGGCTGGTTTTATAGATTATGCTCCTCTTGGTAACAATTTAAGGAGGAAAGTGGAGAACATTTGGCGCGAGTTCTTCGTGATCAACGAAAGGGCGGTGGAGATCGACACCCCGTTGATAGGAATCGAAGAAGTCTTCATCGCCTCTGGACACGCAACTTCTTTTGTCGACACCGCGATCCAGTGCAAGGAATGCGAACGAGTTTACAGAGCGGATCACTACATAAAGGAGAAGCTCAACCTCGAGGTTGAAGCTTCGAGGGATGCGATCAAGGAAGTTCTTGAAACATATGAAATTCGTTGTGAATGCGGTGGAGAATTTGGCGATCCTTTCCCGATGAACTTGATGTTTTCAACGAAGATAGGTGCTGGGAAGGGTAAGAACGCATACCTCCGCCCTGAAACTGCACAGGGGATCTTCATAGACTTCAAGAGGCTTTCAAACTACTTCCGTGACAAGCTTCCTTTCGGTGTTGCACAAATTGGAAGAGCTTTTAGAAACGAGATTAGCCCAAGACAGGGAGTAATAAGGCTGAGAGAGTTCAACCAAGCCGAACTCGAATTTTTTGTGCATCCCAAGGAGAAGAGGCATCCAAATTTTGGTGAAATGGCGAACGATGTGGTGAGACTCTTGGACAAGTTCGAGAGGGAGCAGATGATCTCGCTTGGAGAAGCTGTGAAGAAGGGAACGATCGCAAACGAAATCCTCGCCTATTTCATCGGAAAGACGAGGAGATTTTTGCTCGCAATAGGTTTGAAGGACGAAAAGCTCAGGTTTAGGCAGCACAAAGACGACGAAAGGGCACATTATGCAACTGATTGTTGGGATGCAGAAGCCTTCACGAGCTTTGGATGGATTGAGATCGTTGGAATCGCAGACAGGACTGATTACGATCTATCGAGGCACTCCAAGCTTAGCGGGGAAAGTTTAAGTATCTTCATTCCATATTCAAGTCCGATAAGGGTGAAAAAGAGGAAAGCAATTCCTAAAATGGATGTTATTGGCCCAGTTTTTAAAGAGAATGCAAAGAAGATCGCCAAGAGGCTCGAGGAAATGGAAGTGAACAGCGAAGAAGTCGAGATCGAGCTCGAGGGTGGGAAGATAAGGCTAACGAAGGAGTTCTTCGAGATAAGAGAGGTTGAAGAAGAGGTTACGGGTGAGAGAATCGTCCCCCACGTTATAGAACCATCTTTTGGGCTCGATCGAATAAGCTACGCGGTTCTCGAACACTGCTACGACAAAGACGTTGTTGAGGGCGAGGAAAGGAGAGTCCTCAGATTGAAAAGGCGCGTCGCCCCCATAGAAGTTGCGGTGTTGCCGTTGCTTTCTCGTGAGCCCTTCACAATTAAGGCGATGGAAATCGTATCCCTTCTAAGGAAGAACGGTTTCTACACAGATTACGACGATTCAGGAAGTATAGGTAGGAGATATCGAAGGTTCGATGAGATAGGAACCCCCTTCTGCATAACCATAGACCATCAAACCTTTGAAGACGAAACTGTAACGATCCGTGATAGAGATACAACAAGGCAGATCAGAATCGGAATTTCTGATTTGGTTGGCACACTCAGAGAGCTAATAAATTCTGAGAGACCAATCGAAGAGTTTGGGGAGATCTTCAGATGATCGTTCTCTCTGGCGGGACTGGAACTCCAAAGTTGCTGATGGGTCTTAAGGAAATTGCGGATTTCAGCGTTATTGTGAACACAGCAGAAGACATCTGGATCTCTGGGAACAAAATCTGTCCAGACATAGATTCCGTGATCTACGCCTTGGCAGAGGTCATAGATGAAGAGAGATGGTGGGGGATAAAAGGGGACAGTTTCAGAACGCACAAAGCTTTGAAAAAGCTTGGAGTCGACGAGTTCATGGCAATTGGTGATCTCGACAGAGCGACGCACATTTTTCGTAGCGAGCTCTTGAGAAAGGGATTTTCTTTGGTTTACGCAACGAAAGAAATTGCGAAAGCCTATGGTGTGAAGCAAGAAGTATACCCAATGTGCAACGAAGAAGTTGCAACGATCGTTGTAACTCCAGATGGAGAGATGCACTTTCAGGACTTCTGGGTTAGGAAAAAAGGTGCTCCGGAGGTTGTTGACGTCTACTTCAAAGGAATCGAGAGCGCTAAGATCCCAGAGGAAGTAAAGGCTCGGATAAAGAAGGAGAAAGAAATCGTAATTGGCCCGAGCAACCCAGTTTCGAGCATATCGCCAATTCTCAGCGTTGAGAACATGCGTGAAATGCTTAGAGACAAAAAAGTCATTGCGATTTCACCGATCGTCGGCAAAAGCCCAGTAAGCGGACCCGCGGGAAAGTTCATGAAAGCCAAGGGATACGAAGTCTCGCCACTTGGTGTTCTGAAGTTTTACGAGGACATAATCGATGCGCTGATAGTCGACGAATCAGATTCCCAGCTTGAAGGTGGAAGAATTTTTGCTACGAAAACAGTGATGAAGTCTAAGGATGATGCGATTAAACTTTCCGAGTTCGTTTTAAAGATCTTCGAAAGGATATGAGGCTTCGATTCCAGTATTCGAGGCACTGCGAACACTGCGAAGGGATAAGCGAAGTCGAGAATCCAAAGCACCACCCGAGTTACGAGATAACAATGGACTGCAATCTCGATTGTATCTTCTGTTATTCAAGGGTTGCCAAAAAAAAGCCGATAAAACCTGGTTACTATGGAGAAATGAACCCGAAGGCAATAACGATCTCCCAGTTTGGCGAACCACTTGTCGTTGGTGAAAAAGAAATCATACGCATCGCAAGAGCTCTTAGAGACCTTTTTGGCAATGTTAGGCTTGACTTACAAACAAATGGTGTTCTCTTAACTCCAAAAATCTGCGAGGAGTTCGATTTGGTCATGATAAGTCTTGACGCTGGTAGTAGGGAAAACTATCGGAAAATAACGAAGCGCGACTTCTTCGAAAGAGTCCTTGGAAATATAAAGATGAGCGCAAATACCACTTACACAATCGTGAGAACAGTTTTCATGCCCGGAGTGAACGATTTTGAGCTGGAAAAAATTGCAGAAATTGCAGCTCATACGAAAGAGCTTTTTTTGCAACCTATTTCGATCTACAAGGAAAACTTAGAACTGCTTGAAAAAATCGACGTGGAAAGGGTTGAAAGCATCGGAGAATTTTTAAGGGTTGCTGAAGAACTGAAAGAGATTGCGGACGTTCGAATTCCTGGATGTTTTTTGCTCAATCTGAAGAAGGTGCTCAACCACTTCAGCTTTGAAGAAGTTCTCGCGATGAGAAGAAACGCTTTTGCGGAGTTTCCGGAGATCCGTAGAAATTGGAGATTCGTTCTTTAAGATGTTAGAGATGGGTTCGAACTTCACTCTCTAAAGCTTGAAAGATTGCGCACGATCGATTAAAAATTTGCGAAAAACTTATATGCTAATGGTAATATTGATTATCGTTGTGAGAGTATGTCGCAAATAAAGGGGCCCATAAAGATTGAACGTGGAAAGAGCTACGAGATGATCGAGAAATTAAAAGAGCAAAAGTTTACCGGTCTGATTAGAATATCCTTTAAAACCGATGAGATAAGTAAGTCTGAGCTATTAGTTGAAGGGGGAATCCCTATCGCAATGGAAACGAGAAAGATAAGAACTGGGCGTATTTTAAGAGGAAACGAAGCTTTTCAAGACTTCTTAAGCGCTGAAAACTGCGTTTCAGAGTTCTATCCTGCAGACCTCAAAAACCCATCATTTTTGAGCTTCATAGCTGTTTCGAGGTTGGACTTGGATAGGTTGCTTGGATTGACGAAAGAAGCCAAAGTTGAGGAGGTGAAAAAGGCTGAAGAGGTTAAAGCAGTAATTGTGGAGAAAAAAGAATCGGAGTTCGATAAAAAGAAGCATGAGATAGCGAAAATTCTCGATTTAGAGATTGGGAAAATTGCAAAGAAATACGTTAAGCTTGTAGAATCTGCAGGTAATTCAAAAGACCTATTTGAGGCGAGAAATCAGATATTCGAATTTTTAGACTCTACGACAACGTTTTTGCCCAAGGAAAGGGTTTTGAAGATAAAGAGCGAGATTGATCGAATTTTCGAAG
>JBKBUO010000037.1:0-14557 GCA_046290005.1 Archaeoglobaceae archaeon
CCCCAAACACGCCCCTAGTTGGAGATACCGCCTTTACGCACGAAAGCGGAATACACAGTTCAGCGCTTTTGCAGGATTCACGAACATACGAGCCGATATCCCCAGAGAGCGTAGGAAGAAAGAGGGTGATAGTTCTTGGTAAACACGCCGGGAAAGCAAGCGTGGAAGCAATTCTTAAAGAGCTCGGCTATTCTGCGAACCAACAGCAGTTGGAAGAGATCTTGGCAAGAATAAAGGAGCTCGGGGACAAAGGCAAAAGGGTGACGGATGCGGACGTTAGGACGATAGTCGAGACAGTTCTTCAGGTAAAAAGCGAGAAGAGGGTAAAGCTCGAAGACTTTGCAATCGTGACTGGGAAGAACACGACTCCGATGGCGAGTGTAAGGTTACGGATAAATGGAGAGGAGAAGATCGAAACCGCCATAGGCGTCGGTCCCGTCGACGCAGCAATAAATGCGATAAGGAAAGCAATAAAGAGTTACGCAGACGTGAAGTTTGTGAGTTACAGCGTCGAGGCAATCACTGGCGGAACAGATGCTCTTGTCGACGTTGTTATTCAGCTCAAACGTGGCAACAAAATCGTTACAGCTCGTGGTGCGAGAGCAGACATCGTCATGGCTTCGGTCGAAGCATTTGTCGAGGGTCTCAACATGCTAATTTAATGTTTATTCCTTAAATTTATTTTGGAGCAAAATTTAAATTTTGCACGCAACGCTTCCCTTAGGTGATCGCTATGGCTGAAAACGTAATACTCGTGGGCAAGAAACCTGTTATGAACTACGTTCTCGCAACGCTTACGCAGCTCAACGAGGGAGTCAAGGAAGTAACTGTGAAAGCTCGCGGTAAGGCGATAGGCAGAGCGGTAGACGTAGTGGAGATCGTGAAGAACAGATTCGTCCCGGGGTTAAAGGTTAAGGGCATAAAGATCGACACCGAAGAGATAGTATCTCAGGACGGAAAGAAGATAAACGTCTCCACGATTGAGATAACGATTGAAAAATAGGGAAAAATTTTTTAATTTTTTGTCCATTTTTAACTCGTGAGAGTCGGCTACTTCTGCACGTTCGCTCCGAAGGAACTAATCTATTCCGCAGGATTCCTTCCGTTTCGAATATTTGCTACAAGGAAACCAATAAGCTTGGCTTCAGCTTATATCCAAAGTTACGCGTGTTCGCAAGCAAGAGGTGCGCTTGAAGTCGCTCTTAGCGACGAGTTCTATGGTTTCGTTTTTACCCGTAGCTGTGACACATTGATGCGGTTAACCGATATCCTCGAGTTTTTGGGGAAAAGGGTTTACAACATCGAGTTCCCCACGAAGATTGGGAACGTTGATTACTACGTTCACGAATTGAAAGACTTTTGCAAAGCTCTTGAGAGCTGGGGCGGAGAAATAAGCTTTGAAAGGGTTATGGAGAGCTTAATGCTTTACAGGGAGCTCGAGGAAAAGCTGAAAAAACTATTCGAAGTTCGTGCTGACTACGAAATCGCAATTGAAGTTCAGCAGATCGATGTGCGTGAGGCGATAAAGCTCGTGGAAAAGAAGATAGGGGAAGCGAAAAAGGAAGAGAAGCCAAAGATTCTGGTAACTGGAAGTGTCTGCCCTTATCCGGAGATTTACGAAATCTTCACAAACGCGGGTTTTGCAATAAAAGATGACCTTTGCACAGGTAGAAGGTTTTTTGAATTCAATTACCCGAACCTTGAACCTCACGACTTGGACTCTGCGCTCAGGTTTTTGGCGGAGAAATACTTTTCGAAGGCCCCGTGTCCTACTAAGCACTACGCCAACGACTACAGGTTTGAGTATCTCTTAAGGCTTGCAGAAGATTGCGAGGCAGTTGTGTTCTTGCTTGTAAAATTCTGCGAACCACACTTCTTCGACTTTCCACAGCTTAAGGAAAAGCTCGAAGAGATGGGCAAAAAAGTCGCTTTGATCGAGCTTGAGTTCCCAGTGGCTTCGACCGAGCAAATAAGAACGAGAGTCGAAGCTTTGAAAGAGGTGATCGGATGAAAAGGTTGAAAACTGCAGAAAAGATGCGAAATCTAATGGCCGGATATTACATGCTCGGGCATCAGGCGAAGGTTAGGGCTTGGGTTACGAGTGGCGCTCCAGTGGAAATCTTGTATGCGATGGACGTTTATCCAGTCTATCCCGAGAACCACGGAGCTTTGATTGGCGCAGCGAAACTAGGCTCTTATTACTCCGATTTTGCAGAAAAGAAAGGGTTTTCGAGAGATCTCTGCTCTTATGCGAGATGCGACATAGGTTGCGTTTTTGCAGGCACGAGCCCAGTCGGTGGGTTACCAAAGCCAAGCTTCTTATTTGCATGCAACAACATATGCAACACTGTCGTGAAGTGGTATGAGATCTTGAGCAGAATTTTCAAGGTTCCAATCTTCGTCTTGGACATGCCCTTCATAAGGAAAGAGCTGAAGGAGTCGCACCTTCGCTATGTGGAGGATCAGCTTATAGATTTTATAAAATTTGTTGAAAAATTAATGGGAACGCAGATAGATGATTCGAAGCTAAGAGAAGTCGCCATGAAGTCCATTGAGGCTGTTAAGCTCTATGGAGAATGCCTCAGAATGGCTAAAAATAAACCTTCGCCGATGACGTGCTTTGATGCGTTCATAAACATGGCTCCGATCGTTTGTCTTCGTGGCACCGATTATGCGGTCTCTTTCTACAGGGAGATGAAGGAGGAGCTCGAAGAGAGAGTGAAGAACAGAATCTATGCGGTTGAAAACGAGAAATACCGCCTTCTCTGGGACAACATACCTGTGTGGTATAGACTTAGATGGCTTAGCGATTTTTTTGCGAGCAGAAACGCTTGTCTTGTAGCAGACACCTATACGAACGCTTGGACTGGCTTTGGTGAACTCAAAAGCTCGGATCTAATCTCAAGCCTTGCAGAGGTTTACACGGTTTCTTATCTAAACATAGGGATCGATAGGATGGTGGAGATAATAAACGGGCTCATAGAATTCTACGAAGTCGATGGCGTTGTCATGCATTCGAACAGAAGCTGTAAGCCGTATTCCTTTGGGCAATACGAGATTCAAAAGAAGCTGAGCGTCCCCTCAGTTATCATCGAAGCGGACATGGTCGACGAAAGGGCTTTTAGCGAAGCACAAATCGCGACGAGGCTTGAAGCATTTTTGGAGATGCTATGATCTCCGCAGGAATCGATGTCGGCTCTTTGACTGCGAAGTGCGTCCTTCTCAGCGATTCGAAGATCTTGGCATACAAGGTCACAAGGGTTAAGCCAAAGATTGAGGAAAGTGCGAGGGAAGTTTTTGAAGAAACGCTGAAAATTGCAAATGTGCGAAGGGAGGAAGTTCTCAGTGTTTTTTCAACCGGTTACGGAAGATCAAGGGTTGAATTTGCAGATAAAGCAGTTACAGAGATAACCTGCCACGCAGTGGGAGCGAGCTTTTTAGTTCCAAGTGTTAGAACTGTCATCGACATAGGTGGGCAAGACAGCAAAGTCATTGCGGTGGAAAATGGCAAGGTGATCGAGTTTGTTATGAACGACAAGTGCTCCGCGGGAACTGGGAGATTTTTGGAAGTTATGGCGAATGCATTGCATCTCAAGCTTGAAGAACTTGGATCCATTGCGATGAAAGCTGAGAAGAAGATCATGATTTCTTCTACTTGCACAGTTTTTGCAGAATCGGAGGTCATAAGCTACTTGTCCTCTGGGGAAAAGATTGAAGAAATCGTCGCTGGAATTTGTGATGCGATTGCGAGCAGAATCGTTGCGATGGCGACGAGAGTGGGGGTTAAAGAGGACGTGGTTTTAACAGGAGGAGTTGCGAAAAACTTGGGAGTTAAGAAAGCTATAGAGGAGAAACTCGGGACTCTCGTGAAAGTTCCCGAGGAACCGCAGATCGTCGGCGCCTTAGGTGCTGCGGTCTTGGCGAGTAGGAAGAAGAATATCTGAGATTCGGGGTAAACTTAATTAATTTTTTGCAGATCAATGTTTATGAAGTTCAAAGAATTCGCGGAGTTCTGCGAGAGCATCGAGAAAATATCTTCCACTCTCGAGCTAACCACAAGAATTGCGGACTTTTTGAGGAAAATAGAAGACAATGAAGATCTTTACAACGTCGTCCTTTTCATAATGGGCAAGGTCTATCCACCTTGGGATGAAAGAGAGCTTGGCGTGGGCATTGGGTTGCTATACGAAGCACTTGAAAACGTTAGCGGGAAGAAAAAGGAGAAAATAGAGGATATGATTCGAGAACTCGGAGATCTTGGGCTTGTGAGCGAAAAAATCGTTGGGGAAAGGAGAATGCTCACCCTAGAATTCGAGGAGCTGACGATAAAAAGGCTAAGGGAAATCCTCGACGAGATCGCGAGTTCGAGCGGTGAAGGAAGCAGAAAAAAGAAGATATTGCTCTTAACCGGGCTCTACGGGCAAGCTACGCACCTTGAAGCGAAGTTCATAACGAGGTTGCTAATGAACGAAATGCGCCTCGGTGTTGGCGAGGGAATCGTGAGAGATGCAATTGCAAAAGCCTTCGGAGTTGACGAGGAGCTCGTCGAGAGGGCTTACATGATCACAAACGATCTTGGGAAAGTCGCTGTAACTGCAAAGACAAGCGGAGAGCAAGGACTAAAGGCAATGAAGATCGAAATTGGAATTCCAGTTAGAATGATGCTCGCACAGGTTGTGGAGAGCTTTGATGAAGCGATTGAAAACGGAAACGTTGCGGTCGAATGGAAGTTCGACGGTAGTAGGATACAGGTTCACTGGGGAAAAGGAGTTCTGAAGGTTTATTCAAGGAGACTCGAAAATGTAACGAACGCTTTGCCAGAGATTTCGGAAGAGGTTAAGAAATGCGTTAAACCTTCGGTCATCCTTGATGGCGAAGTGATCGCGGTCAAGGATGGAAAGCCGATGCCTTTCCAGCATGTGCTACGGAGATTTAGGCGAAAGCACGAAGTTTCGAAGATGATGGAAAAGATCCCACTTCAGCTTTACGTTTTCGACATTCTCTACGCGAATGGCGAGTTGATAGATAGACCACTCGAGGAGAGAAGAAAAATACTGAAGGAGTTTGTGAAAGAATCTGAAAGGATAAAGATCGCTGAGCAAGTTATCACTCGCGAAAAGGAGCAAGTGGAGAAAATTTTCAACGAAGCAATAAACGCTGGACACGAGGGAGTGATGTTGAAAAATCCCCAATCATCTTACGTCCCCGGAAAGAGAGGAAAACATTGGTTGAAGCTTAAGTCGGTGATGGAGACCCTCGACTTAGTCGTTGTTGGTGGGGAATGGGGGGAAGGAAAGAGGAGCCATTTGATAAGTTCCTACGAGCTTGCGTGCATCGACAACAGCACAGGAAAACTCCTTAGAGTTGGTAGAGTCGCGACCGGTTTCACGGACGAAGATTTAGAAGAGCTTACGGAGCTTTTTAAGCAGATTGTGGTTTACAGGGAGGGAAAAATAGTCGAGTTTTTGCCAAAGTATGTGTTTGAAGTCGCTTACCAAGAGATCCAGAAAAGCCCGAAATACGAAAGCGGCTTTGCCTTGAGATTTCCGAGATTCGTTCGACTGAGAGACGACAAGGACGTGAGCGAAGCGGACACGATAAAGAGGGTCCAAGATCTTTACGAGCTTCAAACCAAAAAGACCTAAGTTTTGAACGCAGTTATAATGCCGTGACATTTGCAGGCAGTTGCGACAACTATTTTTTTCGCTTTCTTGGATTCTTCAAGAAGCGACAAGAAATCTTCTCCCTTTATTGCCCCAATCCCAGCTGTGAGTTGGTGGCTTATTAAGACTTTTGCTTCGTTGCAAGCAAACTTTATCAGTTCAAACATGGGGCACGGGCGTTTTATCTTCGTAACGGGACAAACTTCTGGCGATGAGCAATTTTCTATACATACCTTGTCTCGATTGTAGCTCAAAACGATGCTTCCTCTTCCCACTGAAACGATAACCTTCATCGGAAATCCAGACAAGATCTCGTTCACCTTCTCGTTCCAAGGCTTAAACCGATACTTTATCGCCTCTGCAACAACGTGAATTGGCGCGGTTGGAAAAATCCACTCAGGTTTAAGCTCTTCAACGAACTTTGGCAAGTCTTCAGCTTTTGCTTTCACAAACTTGTCCTTAAAGGTCTTTGCAACTTCGCAATCATCGTTCGGGTCGAGAACAACGAAATCGCGTTTCTTTGCCAAGAGGAACTCTGCCACCTTGAAGCCAAATCTTCCACCACCGACAACGATGTCCATGTAAAATAGACACGTAAAGATTTAAATGCCCTTCTACCCTCACAACTTTATGGGCACCGTGAAGCCGACCTATATAAAGGTAATAGCCATGGAACTGCTGAAAAGGTATCCGGAGACATTCACCTCGAACTTTGACGAAAACAAAAAGCTCGTATCCCAGCTCACAACCATAAAGAGCAAGACGATACGCAATAGGGTCGCCGGATATATCACGAGGAAGGTAAACAAGGGAATGAAGGGATTATGATGTTCAAGGGCGTAATTCCCGCTCTCGTAACACCGTTCAGAGAAGACTTCAGTGTGGATTACGAAGGATTGGCTAAGAACTTGGATTACTTGGAGAAGTTCGTCGACGCCCTTGTTCCATGTGGAACAACTGGTGAAGCTTCGACGCTTAGCTACGAGGAACACGTGGAAGTTGTCAAATTCGTTGCCGAAATATCTAAGCTTCCCGTAATCGGTGGTTCTGGATCGAATTCAACAAGAGAAGCGATATGGTTAACAAAAGAAGTTGAGAAGGCTGGGGCAGAAGCTGCTATGCTCGTAACACCCTATTACAACAAGCCAAACGACACGGGATTGCTTGAACACTACAAAGCTGTTGCGAAAGAAGTTTCAATACCTCTGATAATTTACAATATCCCCGGAAGAACTGGAATCAACGTTTCAGCACAGTTAATGGCAAAGATCGCAGAGATCGAGAATGTTGTAGGTGTGAAAGAAGCGAGCGGTAATTTAAAGCAAGTATCTGATATAATAAGGCTCGTTAAGAAAAAGGACTTCACAGTTCTTTCTGGCGATGATTTCCTCACATTACCAATCCTTGCACTCGGGGGGAAAGGAGTCATAAGCGTAGCAGCAAACGTTGCACCGAAGATGATGAAAGAGCTTTACAACGCATTTGTTGAAGGAAACATGACAAAAGCGATCGAAATACATCACAGACTCTCAACGCTCTTTGATGCTCTCTTCATAGACACAAACCCAATTCCTGTTAAGAAGGCTATGGAACTCCTCGGACTTGCAGCAGGAAAGCCGAGGTTGCCACTTGTGGAGTTAAGTCCAGAGAAGACTGAAAAGCTAAGGACAGTGATTAAAGAACTCGGATTGATTTGATCATCTAAGGTGGATACAATCTCCGGAAAAGATTTTTTCCCCACTCACCACTATCGATCCGTCTTCGCTCAACTCTGCTATCCCTTCGATGACTTTGTAGGGAGTTATGACCTTGACTTTTTTCCCCCTCGTCTCACAAATCTCTGCAAATCTCTCAAAGATCTCTCGCCACCTTCCCGCAAGAAGATCAACGTAGTTTTTTGCAAAGTTCTTCGTCACACTTTCGAACACATCCTTCCTACTCACCGCGTAAAAGCTTTTTATGTTGCAAGCGAAGTCAAACTCTGAGACATCGTTTTCAACGTTTATTCCGATTCCAACGATCGCTTTATCTTCGAACACTTCCCCAAGGATTCCGCAAAACTTTTTTCCGGAAAGAAGCACGTCGTTGGGCCACTTTATTCTCGAATCCTTGACCGACTCCGCAACTGAAAGCGCAGAAACGAGTGTGAGTTTTGAGACATTGTAGGCTGGAAGAACGATCGAGAAGTAAAGTCCACCCCTCTTACTCATCCAACTCCTTTCGAGCCTTCCACGACCTCTGATCTGCTCTTCTGCGAAGAAAAGAGAAAACGGTCTTGCGAACTTAGCCCTATGGTTCGTGGAGTCAACTACGTCAAAAAAATGAAACTCCTCGAGAAATGGTAGATTCCTAAAGGCGATTTCTGCAAACTCAAAAGCTCCCCCTTCTCCTTTCTCTCCCCTCTTAATCACCAGTTCTGAAAACGATTCCTCCATAACCAACGACAAAGTTCTTATCCGCTACGTCTCCACTTGTCGAGTAATCCACGAGCTCAGCCTTCGCGTTCTTTGCTATCGCGTAGTTCATCGCAACCGCTATTGCGCCGTAGCCGCAAACGCTTGCATCGATCTCGTATATCTTCTTGTAATACCTCGCCACGTCCATCGACAAAATCGCGTCGATCACGATCTTATCTCTCTTTCTACATTCTGCATCACTCAGGTAGTGGTGCATGTCGGAAGAGGCTATAACCACGGTTCTTTTCCCAGTCTTTTTCTCTGCTTCTAATATCTCTTGTGCGACCTCTTTTGCTGTCTCCTCGTCTTGCAAACGCAGGCAGATTACGACGATCTTAAAATCCCTATGGAGGAACTGGAGGAAGGGAATCTGGACTTCTCCGCTGTGCTCTTCTGCATGGGCATCTTCATCTTCCGCAACTATCTTCTTTGGCAAGGCCTTTATAAAATCAAGATCGCTTTCAACCTTTCCAAGCGGAGTTAGCCATGTATCCGTTGATACCGCAACTGGTAAACCATAGCCAGTGTGATTCGGGCAAACGATTACAAATGTCTCTGCATCTGGTAGCATCGAATGAACGATACCCGCGGTCTTTCCAGAATAAATGTAGCCCGCGTGTGGTGAAACACAGGAAACTATTCTGTCATCTTTTCTCGGATTCGCGAACTTTCGGAGCATTTGTTCCAAGTTCTCCTTTCGCGATGGATAAAAAGTCCCCGCAACCGCAGGTCTGCGCATAGATAAAATTGCTTTCAAGGTATTAAACCTTCTCGTAGACAAGCGATCTACAATGCTCGATCCTAATCTTTTCCCTTAGCTCATTCACGAATTTACAAGCCTGACAGATTTTTTGCGAAGTTGGTTCACTGCATATCTCGCAATGGCCTAAATCTATCTGAGGGTTCGTTATCTTCAGACATTCCGAAAGCTTTTCAAGGCTACGGAGTATCGAAATCTTCCTCCCCGGTCTTTCCCTCTCGAAGTCGTATAGGAAGTCTCTCACCGTCGCCCTCATTGGGAGCTCGCTGTAGGGACACTCGTCGAATATGAGCTTGTAGCTCTTCAACATTCCATAGATCACGACCTCTTTTTCGTAAACTTCTCTAAATGGCTTGATCCTCATTACGAGATTTTCTTGCTCACGCTGTGGAATTAGTCTCGCAAGTCTATCGACGTCTGCGTTTATGAAGTTCATGAGAATTGTCTGCGATTCATCATCCAAGTTGTGAGCAGTCGCAAGCTTTGTTGCACAGAGCTCCCTTGCGGTTCTGTTCAGTAAATACTTCCTAAAAACTCCGCAATAAGCACAGGGCGATTTTTCACCAAATTTTGCGATTTCGTCAAGCGTTGCACCGAAGTTATCCTCAACGCTTACGACGTAGTGGTCTATCCCCAATTCCCTCGTTACCTCCTTTGCGACTTCAACGGTCTTCTCCCTGTAATTTGCAATACCCTCGTCGATCGTGATCGCGAAAAACTCGAGGTCTCTCCTTTCACCGTAGTTCTCGATTAAAAAGTGTGTAATCGTAACGCTGTCTTTCCCACCGCTTAGAGCGATTGCGACGACATCACCACTTTCGATCATCTTATGCTTTTTTATAGTCCCCCTAACCTTTTTCTCGAAGAAGCTGATGAAGTGCCTCTTGCAGAAGTGCTTTCCCGAATACCGCTGAAGATAAACCGCATCCCTGTTGCAGTAGGAACACTTCATGGTTTCAGGTTCTCCTTACTGTAAACGATCCTCAGATCTTTGACACCATCGAGCTTTCTAACCTCATTTGCGACCTCTTCAATCTTCCTTTTCTCCACAGCATGGACCATGAAGTAAAGCGGGTAATCCCATTTCTCATTTGCAACTCTTTCAATCAGATGCGTTATCTGCGGATAATTCTTCAACAGCTCTTTTGCAACTCTTTCCGATCTCTCAGTTTTAAGCACGTTCATTCCGTTGAATTTAAAACAAATTCCACGCTCGCTTAGAACGCCGCTGAAGTCTCGCGCGACGCCTTTCTTTATGAGCTCTGCTATTAGATCTACAGCTTCTTCTTCTTTGATTCCAAGCTCTAAGAAGGGTCTTCGGGAAATAGGGAGATTTTCGAGTTTTTTGATCTCTTCGCTCAAGCCAAGCTCAGAGATCGGGACAACTTTTTCTGGTTCTACGCCGTAGCTCCAAGAAACGCCCTTGTATAGATCATATTTCACGTCCATCTTGTAGACTCTTTTCGTGGGTAAAACCACGTAATCTTGAGCTTCAAGCTCTTTAGCCATTTTCTCTACGATCTTCAGTATCTCTTCCACGTCTTTTCCCTTAAGCGTGAACCAAACGTTAAACTCCGCATCCCTGAGGAAGTTGTGCTTAACTCTCTCTCCAAGTTCGTTGATCTTCTTTGCTTTTTCAACATCGATTTTGAAACCTACGAGTGAAGATTGCTTGAAATTCGGGAAGGCGCGATAGTTCATGTTCGCTCCGTATCTCTTAAGGACTCCTTGGCTCTTGTATTCCCTAAGCCTCTTTTCCACATCCTCGTAATCCCTACCAAGTTCTTCTGCAAGATCTTGCAAAGGTGTTGTTGTCAAGGGTAGAGAATACTGAAAAGCCATTAAAAGCTCAAAATCTAGAGTCAAGGCTGTCACCTTTCTTCGCTTCTTCTTCAGCAATTCTCTCTACGAGTTTCTTTGCTTCTTCAACTTTTCCAAGCTCTGAAAGTTTCAGCAATTCCTTTGATGAACCCGCGATCGCGTAGACACGCATTCTGATGTTGATAGGTATCTCGCGGGATTTCATGAAGCTCTTCAGATGTTCCATCGCAGTCAGATACGTGAATATCGTTTTATCGCTCTCGAGCAATTGCTGGAATTTATCCCTAACAACTCTTGCCACCACGCCGCTCTTTCCCTCCGTCGTCACAGCAAACCTTATCCCGTTCTTTCCGCCTTCAAAGGGAACAACTACTTCAGTTTCGTTCGCATCATTCGCAAGGTTGAGCAAGAATCTATGCTTTCTCGCGAGCTCCTTGAATCGAGCGTTATGACTTTTATCCCCTATTGCAACTACCACGAGATCGAATTCGGAGAGTTCATCGTCAAGATCTTCTACTTTTTTCTCGATTAGCCTCGTCCTTCCCTCTTTTTCGAGCTTTGTTAGCTCCTCAGAAAACTCTAAACTGAAAACAGTAACTTCTGCACCTACTTCAAGGAACTTCTTCGCCCTTAAAGTTCCAACGTTTCCACCACCTATTACCGCGACCTTCTTTCCTTGAAATTCGATGAACAGTGGGATTCTCATTCAAAATCCAATTTCAGAAAGAAATTTAACGTTATCGCCCAAGTTGCTGAAGTTTCCAAACTCAAGATTCCTCCGAAAATATTATTATGTTACACCCCTTTTTGTTTTTCATGGAGGAAATCGAAAGATACTTGCAGACGTTCGAAAGAATTGCAAACAAGCGTGGCTGGAAAGTGAATCCAGACCGAGAAATATTGATTGAATTTGCAAAAGGCCTCTTAGAGAACAGAAAGAAGTTTGGACTCGCAATCTGTCCTTGTAGGCTGGCAACTGGGAAGAGAGAAGTGGACAAGCTGATCATTTGCCCTTGTGTATACGCAGAAGAAGATATAAGGGAGTTTGGCAGGTGCTATTGTGGCTTATACCAAAGGGATGAGAGAGACTACTCCTCCGTTGCGGTGCCCGATAGGCATGTTAAGTTCTATTTGGAATGATCCGGAAAGAATTAAATAAGTTCATCATACTATCTTTATGCGGGTCGTTATCGCAGGCGGTGGCGCTGCTGGAATGACTGCGGCGTCGAGGATAAAGGCGATGAAGCCTGACTGGGAAGTGATTGTCTTCGAAGAAACGAACTTCGTAAGTCATGCACCGTGCGGGATTCCATACGTTGTCGAGGGGATCAGCAAAGCGGAGCATCTGATGTATTACCCTGTGGAGTTCTTTAGAAAAGAGCGCAACATAGACGTTCGCATAAATTCGAAGGTAGTTGAAGCTGGAGAAGGATACGTGCGAGTCAGAGAGAATGGGAAGGAGAACAAATACGAGTGGGAAAAATTTTTGATCGCAAATGGGGCGTTACCAAAGGTTCCAAAGGTGGAGGGAGCTGAACTTGAAAACGTTGTAACAATTCGCCATCCAGCCTTTGCGGAAAAGATAAAGAAAAAGGTCGATGAAGCCCAACGAATTGTTATCGTCGGAGCTGGTTACCTTGGCGTTGAAATGGCGGAAGCTGTTGCGAGCCTTGGAAAGAAAGCAACAGTTATCGAGTTTCTCGATCAACCACTGCCAAACCTCGACAAGGAGATCGCTGAACTTGTTAAGGTGGAGATGAGCAAGAGAGTCGATCTGAGGTTAAACGAAGCGGTGAAGGCGTTTGAAGGGAAAGACAAAGTAGAGCGTGTAATTACAAATAAAGGTAGCTACGAGTGTGACTTAGCAATAGTCGCAACCGGCGTTAGACCCAACATTGAGATTGCGAAAATGCTCGGATGCAAGGTCGGTGAAACCGGAGCGATTTGGACTGATGAAAAAATGCAAACGAGTGTCGAGAATGTTTTTGCAGCGGGAGATTGCGCAGAGACTAAGCACATGGTCACGGGAAAGAGAGTATGGATACCCTTAGCGCCACCAGCGAACAAGATGGGCTACGTCGCTGGAGTAAACATCGCAGGTGGTAACCTCGAGTTCCCAGGTGTGCTTGGGACTCAACTAACGAAGTTCTTCGATCTTGAAATTGGTTCGACTGGGCTAAGCGAAAAAGCTGCGAAAGCTGAGGGCTTTGAAGTTAAGGCGACGACGATAAAGGCGAGGACGAGGATTCACTATTATCCCGGGGGTAGAGATATAACGCTGAAAGTCGTTGCGGATAAAGAGGGTAAAATCCTCGGAGCGCAAGCGGTTGGTAGCGAAGTTGCGATGAGAATAAACGTTTTTGCAGCAATGATACAGGCAAGATTCAAAGCGAGGGACGTCTTTTTTGCAGACTTAGCCTATGCTCCACCTTTAACGCCGATCTGGGATCCGATAATAGTTTCTGCGAGAACCCTAAGGCTCTAATTTTTGTATCCCTTTTTCCTGAGAAAATTCAGAACGACCTCTTCGACCTTCTTTTTAACTTTTTCAAGTTCATCTCCAGCGTTTACGATCACAGTTCTGTCGTCTGCAATTTCTAAGAACCTCTGTCTGACTTTTTCCAAATACTCTTTCTCTTCGAACGCAGTTAGCTTTTTTCTGTTCTTGATCCTCTGCAATGCAACGTCAACGCTTACATCGAGTATTATAACGAGATCAGGCTTCGGGGCGAATTTTTCATTCATCTCTCTTATCTTCTCCGCATCTATTCCACGACAAGATTGATAAGCGATGTTCGAGTAATAGTAGCGATCCATGATCACGATCTTCCCGCTCCGCAGTGCGGGAAGGATTCTTTCTTTGACGTCGATCTCTCTGTCTAAGATGAAGAGCTGAAGCTCCTCTTCCGCACTAAGCCTTTGCTCGCTCGACCTTATCTTTTCTCCATAAACACTTTCCGACGGCTCTTTTAAAACCACGCAGTCATAGCTAAGGTTGGAAAGGAATTTGCGCAAATGTAGCGCTATCGTCGTCTTCCCTACGCCGTCAATGCCCTCGATTGCAATGAGACACACGAGTTCGTTGATCCAAAATATTAAAAACTTTTGTCGAATCTAACGAGCTTGCTTGAGATCTCAGTAAAATTTTCTCGAAAAGACCAGCATATTCTTTAAAGTCCTTACCGCTCTCTCCGGAGTTGTGTAGACGGGGAGGAAATTCTCTACTCTTCTTTTTATCTCTCTTAGTGGTTCAAGATCGTCTTTTAGTGTGAAAAGGATTGGCTTCGAGTAGTTTCTGAGCCAGTTCAAGTCGAGATCTAAGACAAGAAGGCTTGGTATGAAAATTCCTGAGATGATTGCATCCACTTTTTCATCTTCGCAGAGAAGTCTTAGCACTTCAAAAAAGACGTTATCCCCAGATTTTTCGATCAGAGGATACAAATCGATTGGGTTGTTTATCGAGTGCCATTCTGGGGCAAACTCGTAGAGCTTTTCGATTGTTTTTTCTGAGAACTTCGCAAGTCTCAGCCCGAATTCCTCGACTGCATCCGCGGACATAACACACTCTGCACCCGAGGGTTGAACGACTGCAACGCTGTCTCCTTTAGGGATTGGGTTTAATGCAAGTGCTTTAACCGTATCCACGAGTTCATCGTAGTCTTTTACCTTTACAACTCTTGCTTGTCTGCAAACCGCTTCAAAGATCTCCTCGCTTGTTGAGATCGAAGCTGTGTGGCTCATAGCGCTTCTCTTTCCTCCCTCTGTCCTTCCCGATTTGAGAACGACAACGGGCTTTTTTGCCATACTTAGCGTTTCGAAAAGTCTTCTACCATCGGTGAATCCCTCCAGATACATGG
>JBKBUO010000038.1:0-13801 GCA_046290005.1 Archaeoglobaceae archaeon
GCTGTAGATAGGGTTTTAATTTGTAAAAAGCCTATTTTCTGCTGTTTTATGGGGTTGGATAAATCCAACGAAGAAAGGCTAATAGATAACAGGATTCCGAATTTCTTTGATCCTTCGAGAGCGGTGAAAACTATTTCCGCGGTTGAGAGGTATTCAAGATTAGAATTCCGGGATTCAAGCGTTTTAAATTTCGAGGTTGACAAGAAGAGTGCGGACAAGTTCTTTGAAAACGTTAAAGGCAAGTTTGTTGGTGGCGAGGGAATGAAGTTACTCGAATACTACGGAATAAATGTTGCGCCCTTCGGAATTGCACAAAACTTCGAAGAAGCATTGGAAATTGCGGAAAAAATTGGTTATCCTGTTGTTTTGAAAGTAATTTCTCCAGACATCATCCACAAAAGCGATATCGGGGCGATTAGACTTAACGTAACACGTGATAATCTCAAAACAGAGTTTTTCGACGTGCTTTCGAGGGTTGAAAATCTCCTACCAAACGCAAGGATAGAAGGCGTAATGGTTCAAAAGATGATCACTGGAGGTAGAGAGGTCATAATTGGGATGAAGAGAGATCCCTACTTCGGAAACGTCCTGATGTTTGGACTTGGTGGAATCTACGTCGAGGTTTTCAAGGATGTCTCATTCAAAATCGCCCCCCTGAGCAAAGAAGATGCTTACGAGATGATAAGAAAAGTTAAATCCTATCCATTACTACGTGGTGTCAGAGGTGAGAAGGGCGTGGATATCGATGCAATTGCGGAAACGATTCTACGTTTCTCTCAGCTTAGTATGGATTACCCAATTTTGGAGATGGAGATCAATCCATTGAAAGCCTTCGAATATGGATGTGTTGCAATCGATTTTAGAATGCTTTTGGAGGTGAAAAAATGAAGAAGTTGTTGATATCCTCTACCCAGACCTACTCTGGAAAGAGCGCAATTGCGCTCTCTCTACTGCTCATTTTGAGGGAAAAAGGCTACGATGTGGGATATTTCAAGGCTTTTGGAGTAAACGCCGTCAGAGTTGGGGATAGAATTTGCGAAGAAGACGTTTACTTTGTTGAGAAGGATCTCGGAATAAAGAGTTCGTGTGCAGTGGTTCTCGATCGTCCGTACATAGACTTCTTGGTTAGTCAAGATCCGACAAAGCTGAAAAAGAAGGTATTAGATGCCTTTATCGATTTCGAAGGCAAAGAGGTTGTGGTAATCGAGGGTGCACAAAACTTCAGCACCGGTGCCTCTCTCGAAATCTGCGACGTTCAAATGTCTAAGATTCTTGATTCCAAGGTTTTACTCGTTTCTAAGTATACAGACGACTTTGTGATCGACGAAATAATAAGCGCAAAACGCCTCTTTGATGAGAAACTACGCAGCGTGATTTTGAACCAGGTGGTCGGATACAAGAAGTCTTACATAAAGGGTTTAGCAGAAAGCGTTTTCAAGAAGTTCGATTTAGAAGTGCTTGGGATGATTCCAAGGGATCCATCGTTGATGAGCCTCAGAATCGAGGAAATCGCCAATGCTATCGACGGTGAGCTACTCGTTAAACCTGAGAAAGAGATTGAGGTAGAACAAGTCTTAGTAGGGGCTATGAGGAGTGAAAGCGCAGTTTCTTATCTAAGGTATGCCCAAAACTTTGCACTCATCGTTGGTGGAGATAGAAGTGACTTGATAACGCTCGCAATAGAGAGTGGAGCCAAGTGTATAATCGCTACGGGAAATCTCGAACCTTCGAAGCTTGTGCTCAGCCTTGCGGAAAAGAACAGGGTTCCTGTGTTGTTGTCCAAATCCGACACTGCGACCACTTTGCTGAAGATCCAAGAGAGATTCGGGAAGATAAGAGTCCGTGGGGAGAAAATTCAGAAGATGAAAGAGCTCGTTAGGGAGAACGTAAATTTAGAAAAATTATTCGCGAGCATCGGACTTTAAGAGTTAACCTAATTTTTTAAATAAAAACTCCTTTGACGTTTTAGGATTTGATTGGAGATTGTGAACTGTTGGAATTTAATGGAAGCTCCATGTAGAGTTCGTAGCTCGCAAGAACTGTTTGAAACCCACATTTCTTATAAACCCTTATCGCCCTCCAGTTGAGTCTGTCTGTTACGAGGGTTATTTTCTTGTAACCCAATTTTCTGCAGTATTCGACGATTGCTTTGACCATCTCAGTCCCAATTCCTTGGTTTTGGTAATTTCTTGCGAGGTAAATTGCCAAGTCAACGACACCTTTGTTGGATTCATCTTCAACGATCACAAGATGACCAACGAGATTTTCCTCGTGCTCTGCAACGATGGAAAATCCCTTCTCTTCAAGGTATCTTAACCACCTCTCTATCGCTGGTCTTCCAGTCGGTGGTAAGCCAAGTGAGCGATCCTCCGGGCTATAGTTCAAATACATCTCAATCAACTTATCCCTATCTCTCGCTGGTTCGTAGGCGCGGATAGTTACATCTCTTCCAAGCTTGTCCTTGAAAGATATTGGCTCGAAACTCATCCCATGATTTCTCACTTCAACTTCTTGGGTTTGCACTTCTTACAAACCGGAATCACTTCCACGTATATTTTTCGTAGATTCCTTCTCTCAAAATGCCCATGTAATGAAGATCATCAAAGCAAACCGGTTTTTTGCAGAAGTAGCAGTATCTCCAATCTTTTCCTTCATTTTGAGCTTTCAATTCCTTGCCACAAGTTTCGCATACCATTTCCATTTCAATTCTCGCAAGATCTGCAGCGGTGAAAATTCCCTTAATCTCCCCTCCCTCCATTACAACGAGCCTCCTTATTTTCATGTCAGCCATTATTCTCGCAGATTCACGAACGTCGTAATCAGGAGAGATTACTATGAGGGGATTCGACATGTATTTTCCGACCTCGTCTTCAAGGCTACCTTTGAGCAAAACTTTTGAAAGGAGATCCCTTTCGGTGAATATTCCCACAGGCTTGCCGTATTGCGTTACAATAACACTTCCAATTCTTTTATCTCCCATCGTCTTGCACACTTCCTTGACCTTGGTTCCATAGTCTACTGAAACAACCTCCTTTGTCATAACATCTCCAACCTTCATACTATGCATTTGTTAGCAAACTATATGATGCTTTCGGTTCTAGTTCGTCGTATAGTCAAAGGTTGTTCTCAAAGCTTTTAAGCTCCATCACACTCCTTAATCCATGCAATATCGTTACTTGATCGCAATCATCGTTGTCTTCGCTATCATAGCGGTGTTTTTGAACAGCAGAAGTGAAATGGAGGGCTGGCTGAGCTACGAAAAAGGGCTTGAAGAATCTAAGAGGACAGGGAAAGAGCTGTTCATTTTCATAAGCTCACCCATCTGTCCGACTTGCAAAGAGTTCAAGAAATTCTTCACAGAGAACAGAACCGCTTATAACTTCATCTCCTCTAAATTTATCCCAGTTTATATACCCGATCCGCTGAGCGCACCAGTTTTCGTTGAGAGCGTTCCAAAATTTTGCGTTGGTTACGAGAACAACCTCAGATGCTTCTACGCAACCTCTGGGGAAAAGTTGATCGAGATTTTAAGCGGTGAAAATTATGGAGTTTAACATTCCCTCCCTCGTTTACCTGGAGAGAAAAGCCTTTTCCAGAATTCCAAAAGTGGTTGAGAAGGTCGACTCGCAAAGCACAGTAATATTGACGGATGCGATTGTCTTGGAAATCCTAAAGGAAAAAATCGAAGGACTGGGGTTTGAAAAAATCTTAGTCAACGAAGCAAATCTCCTCGAGGCGAGAAGGATAGAAGCAACGCTGAGCTATGGTGAAGTCGATTCCGTCATCGGTATAGGAGGTGGAAAAGTTCTCGATGTTTCGAAAGTAGTAGCGAGCGAGTTAAACGTCCCCTTCATAAGCGTTCCAACGACTGCATCGCACGATGGAATCGCTTCACCAGTTGCGAGTTTCAAGGAGCAAGGAAGGCCGATTTCGATATCCACAAAAGCACCGATCGCAGTAATTGCGGACGTCGAAATAATAGAGAGATGTCCTCCAAGGTTGATACACTCTGGATTCGGGGATCTGGTTTCGAACATAACCGCGGTTAAAGATTGGAAGCTATCAAGAGACCTTACTGGAGAGAGTTACAATGAAGTCATCGCCTCGATAGCTACGATCCCGGCCTATCTGATGCTCGACAGAGCAAAAAACTGTTTTTCTTTGAAAGATGAGCTCGAAACCCTACTTCGTGGCTTGATAATGAGCGGAGTTGCAATTTCTATGGCTGGAAGCTCTCGACCTGCGAGTGGTGCGGAGCACAAGTTCAGTCATGCGCTCGACTACCTTGGATATGGACATGGAACACATGGGGAACAAGTTGGTATTGGCACGATAATCTTCGAGTTCGTATATGAAAAGAACTACGGTGATGGAAATTGGCTCGCAGTTAGAGATGCGATGAAAAAAGTCGGAGCACCTACGAAGCTTGTCGAAATCGGTTTAAATAAAGAACAAGCGATAGAAGCTTTGCTTTACGCTAAGAAAATAAGGAAAAAGAGATTTACGATCCTTGAAGCCTTGGATTTGAGCAAAGAGTACTTCGAAAAGGTTTTGAGAGAGACAGAGCTCATTTGAGGAATTCTTGGATCTGCTCGATCGCATAAACGATTCTGTAACTCGGTCTTGAGATCAGATCTGCGTCGATTACGAAAACCTTTCCATTCCTCGTTGCGTTTATCTCTTGGAACCTCTTCTCTTCTTTGAACCACTTGTATAGCATGTCTTCACCTTCTCCCATTCCACTACCGCTGTTCACGATTACCACATCTGGGTTCGCAGAAATGATGTCTTCAACGCTCACAACTCTCCAACCGGAAAATTTAAACGCATTTTCTCCACCAGCAATCGATATCGCTTCGTCTATGAACGTGTCTTTTCCGGAAACGTAAATCGGATCGTTCCAGAGTATGTGGACAACCTTTTTCCTTTCAACTTCCTTAGCCTTTTCCTTAACCTTTTTCAACCTCTCTTCCACGTCCTCGACGAGCTTCTCGGCTTCTTCGCGATTTCCAACTGCCCCACCAATCGCTAAAATGCTTCTCTCTATGTCGCTCACGTTCTTCGGATCAAACGCGATTACGTATGTGAACTTCCTAAGCGTAGCGATTGTTTCGAGTCCATTCCCATAGGTTGCGATCACGATGTCTGGATTCAGCGAAATTACTTTTTCAACGTTAACTGTGGAATAGCCCCCAACAGTCTTAATCTTTCCCTCTTTGACAAGTTCGATAACCTCAGGTGGATAGTTGCAGTAATCCGTCACTCCAACAACTCTCTCTCCAGCACCAATTGCAAACAAGATCTCGGTTATGCTCGGTGCAAGGGATACGATTCTGCCCCGATGCTCTTCGACTATTGGAAAACCTGTGTCGTCTAAGGTAGTGTTTAAATGCGGGGATTGCGTTTGAGTGCATAGAGAAAGGACTAAAGCGATGGATAGAAGGGTGACTGATGCTAAGTTCTTCCACTCCATACCGTTATTTCATCTACGGCTTAAAAATCTTTCAGGTTAACTTTACAGAAAGACAAGAATTTTTTACTGAAAGATTTTTCAAACTCATGCAAAATATCTTCATGGAACCAAATGACTTTCGCCTAATCCTTGCGGATAAGGGGATAAATGAAATTAAAAGGTTGTTAAACGCCTTAAAAACTCAGAAAAGGAGAGAAATGGCGCTGAAGCTCGAAGAAATTGCTTCAAAACTTCAAGGGGTTAGATACTGCTACATGCCAGCTGAGGAGGTTGCAAAACTCGACGAGGTCTTAGAGATTTCGAGGACAGCGGAAGAGCTAAAGAGTTTCATAGGGCAAAGAGACTTTTCGGGGGTTACCACAAAATACTGGCTTGAGTATCTTGAAAAATTGCCAGAGCTTATGGGGCGAGGTGAGATCACCAAAGTCTTTGAAGCAATACGTTTCTTCTCTGGGGATATAGTTACAAGGAAGAAAGAAGGGGACCTTTGGCTCTGCGTCTTTGATTGCGGTTCCAGGCTCGAAATAGCGACAAACACGGATTTCAAGGGTAGGAAAGTCGTCAGTTATTTACCTCCGAGGAGATTTGGTAGTTTTATCAGCCAAGGAATGTTCGTCGATGCAGAGTTCGGCAAGAAAGGAGAGTTAACGCTTGAAGAGATTAGGAGCATATCAGAAAAGCTCAGAGAGGTTGAAACCGTTTTAGTGTCGATTATGAGGGATTAGAGTTTAGTGCAAAGTATTTTAAGCAAGGGCAAAAAGTCTCAGCATGTTCCTTCTGTTCCTCGAAGACGTGATGAAAACTCTGAAGGGATTTGCAGATCCGAGGTTGATAAGAGAAAGTGAACACGCTGATTTATCCACAACCGTGGCGTTTAAAATAGCCAAAGAAAAAAATCTAAAACCAGAAGAAGTTGCAAAGTCGATTGTAGAGAGCATAGAGCCAAAGGGCTACGTTGGAACTGTAGAAACCGTTGGTGGATACATAAACTTCTTCGTAAATTACGAGTTCCTTTCCGACACGGTAAAAGAAATCTTGAGCAACTCGAATTACGGTGAGCTAAATCTTAAGGGGAGGGTTTTGATAGAGCACACTTCTGCCAACCCAGATGGACCTTTGCACATCGGACACGTTAGAAACGCGGTTATAGGCGATACTTTGGCGAGGATTTTCAGAAAAGCGGGGTTTGATGTTACCACTCACTACTACATCAACGACATGGGAAGACAGATGGCGATAACAGTCTTGGGAATTGAAAAGTTTGGTTTAAGCGACAAGAAACCAGATCATGCAATTGCAGAAGCCTACATCTCCGCAAATAAGTTGTTAGAAGAGAGAAAAGAGCTCGAAAAGGAAGTAGAAAGGCTTATGCTTGAATACGAAAGGGGAAACGAAGAGGTCGCCAGAAAATTCAAAAAAGCCATAGAGACCGCGATGGAAGGGATAAAGGAAACACTGAGGAGGTTAAACGTTTCCCACGACGAATTCCTGTGGGAGAGTGACTTCGTGAGAAATGGGCTCGTTGACAGCGTTCTTAGAGAACTGGATGCAAAGGGAGTTGTGAAAAAGAATGGTGCTTGGATAGCGGAGTTCAAGGACTTGAAAGAAGTTGTTTTAAGGAGAGAGAACGAGACTACTCTCTACATCACAAGGGATATCGCATACCATTTGTGGAAAACTCGAATGTTTGAAAGACTCGTAAACGTTTGGGGAGCAGATCACAAGCTCTATGGAGAGCAGTTGAAAAGACTGCTCGAAATTCTCGGGATCAGAGTCCCTGAGATCGTTTTTTTTGAGTTTGTATCACTTCCAGAAGGTAGGATGAGCACAAGAAGGGGGAGATTTATTTCTGCAGATGAACTGATAGAGAGAGTGAGGGAAGAAGTGAAAAAGTTGATCTCGAGCCGTGAAATAAGCGAGTTAGAGGAGATTGCTGAAGCAGTAGCAATTGGGGCGATAAGATTCGACTTCTTAAAAGTAGCCCCAGAAAAATCTATGGTGTTCGACATGAAAAAGGCGATAGACTTCGAGCGACAGACCGCGAGCTACATCCAATACACGCATTCGAGAGCATGTAGCATTTTGAGAAAGTCTGAAGAAGAGGGGAAATTCATGGCTGAGTTGTGCAATAAAGTCGAGAGAGACCTTGTGGTTTTGCTTTCAAAGATGCCTTTCTACGTTAAAAGAGTCGTCGAAGAAATGAAGCCCAACGTCTTCGCAGAGTATTTGCTGAGCGTTGCATCAAAGTTCAACGAATTCTATCGAGACTATCCAGTTCTAAAAGCTGAAAAAGGTGTTAGAGAGCATAGGGTTGCAATAGTAAAAGCTGTGAGAAACGTTTTGCGCAATGGGCTCGAGCTGCTTGGGATAAAAGCGCTGGAGAGGATGTAATGATCGAAGAACTTTTACCAAAAATCGCAGAATTTCAATATCCGGGTATTTTTTTGATCTCTTTAATTTCAAATTCGATCCCGTTTGTTGGTTTACCCTACCTGAACATTCTCGTCATCCTTTCCCCATTTTTAAGTTTCGAAGAGGTTGCAATAGTTTCGATCGTTTCAGCATTGGGCGCGAGTATTGGCAAAATCCTAATATACGTTATTGGCGCGGGCATGCGTATTACTCTGCCCGAGAAAACAAAGGAAAACCTAATTTTTTTTGAAAAATTTTTTAGAAAATGGGGCTTTTTTGCAATATTCCTTTTTGCAGCTTCCCCATTACCGGATGACGTTCTATACATCCCGCTGGGAATTGCAAAGTATCGAATTTCGTACTACTTCATTGCGGTCTTCCTTGGCAAACTTGTAATAGCAGGTTACGTCCTTGCGTTTGGAAAAATAACGAGTGGAGTGATGAAGGAGTTATTGGGCAACAACGTATTCAGCCTTTTGATCTTCTTCTCCCTAACTTTAGTTTTTTCGATTCTTGTGATCAAGATCGATTGGAAGAAGCTCTTTGAGAAATATCACAAGACTTAAAAAGTATAATTACCCGTGGAGGTGAAACGGATCTATGCCAAACTTTCTCGTCGTTCTTCAAGCGGGATGGATCGTGAAGAGAGTTGATAATGTGGAGGATGCGATAAACATAGCCATAGCAGAAGCTGGAAAGAAACTTGCCCCGGATTTGAGCTTCGTTCGAATCAACGTTGGAAGTGTTGAATGCCCGAAGTGTAGGGAGCAGTTCAAATCTGCGCTATTGGTTTCGAGAACTGCACTTGTAGGACTTGTTTTTGAAATGAAAGTTTTTAACGCTCAAAACAAAGAGCATGCGGTGAGAATTGCAAGAGGTGAGCTCGGGAAAAGAATGCCAAACATCCCACTTGAGGTTTTGGAGGTGACAGAGACCGATTGAGTCTTGGATACTTGCTCACACATGGATTTGTTCCTACGTTATCATAAGTCTTAAATACTCAATATACTAATAATAGTTATGGTGTTTAGCAAACTGCTAATGGAAACCGAAATCGTGCTAAGACATCTGCAAGTGCTCAAAGCTGTGATGGAAAAACAGCCGATAGGTATCTTCAAACTCTCGGATATACTCAAGATGCCAAAACATAGAGTGAGGTATTCTCTGAGAATCTTAGAACAATCGGGGATCATAGCACCAACGCAATACGGGGCGATGGTCAGAGATGAAGGCTATGGGAAAATAGAAAATCTAAAAACAGAACTCGAAAAAATTAAAGGGATGATGGCGCAAATCGAAGAAATGGTCAAAAGCCTTTAGTCGACTATTTCTGCAAATCCATATTTTTTGAGGACTTTTGTTATCCTTACCTTCACAGTGTCGTTCAGCTTTGCGCCAGGAACAAACACAACAAAACCGTCTATTTTCGCTATTCCATCTCCTTCACTACCTACCGCTTCGATTTTAACATCCCTTACGTCCCCAACTTTTACTGGCGGTTTTCCAAATCCAAATTCCCTCAACTTTAACACCTCTTATTTGATTTTCTCTCCTTCCACTTGAAGTTATTTAAGCCTTTCGCAGAAAAGAGGACGAGAAAAAAGATCAAAGGAAAAAATTCAGCAAAACTTGACTCCAAGCTCTTTTAGCTTGTTTGCGATCATTGCGTTCAAGATTAGAACTGTGAGACTTTCAACAAGCCTTGAATTCTCCAAGTCTCCACAATCGAGTGCTCTCAATCCCCTTACCTCGTTTGTGATCTCCATCACAGCCTTTTTTGCCTCAAAATCGTCTCCACAAACCAAAACATCCCAATCAAAGCTCGAGTTCAAGTCTGCGAACCTTTCTGCAGGTATGGTGTGATATGCGGAAACTACCTTGCTCTCTTTCAGTATTCTCGACACTTTTTCCCCTGCAGATCCCTCTGGGAGGTCTACGTATCTAAATACCTTACCCTCTTTTTTCATGGGAACGAGGGGGGAAACGACGATCTTTTTTGCAAGATCGTTTTTAAGACTTTCTGCGAGCGTAAAAGCTTGCTCGTATGGCACGGTAATCACAGCCAAATCGCACCATCTTGCTGCGGATGCGTTTACCGCTCCACTTATTTTTCCAGTGTAGCCATGTTCAGAAAGGATTTTTAGGTATTCCTCTGCCTTTACTTTTGCCTTTTCTTCGCTCCTTGAACCAATCACGACTTCGTAACCTAAGATCGCGAGTCTGAGTGATAAACCGATGCCCAAGTTTCCAGTTCCGCCAAGAATTGCTATCCTCATACGATAAACCCGAGTTCCATCAGCTTTTTAAGCTTTTCATGCGCTCCAAAGATCATTTTGCTTATGTGCTCGTATAATTCCTCGGATGTAAATGTCCTTCTTGCAAATCCGAGCTCAATGGCTTTAAGACCGACTTCAGTCGCAACTTCTGGAAAAACGTGGATCTCTGTCATCTTCGGTATTATGTAGTCTTCACTCAACCTGTTCTCTGCAAATCTCGCCAAAGCAAAGGCTGCGGATAAGCACATGTCTTCTGTTATCTTTTGAGCTCTAACGCTTAAAACACCCCTAAAGACCGCGGGAAATACGAGAGAATTGTTTATCTGGTTGGGGAAATCACTTCTCCCTGTTCCAACTATCCTTGCTCCCGCTTCCTTTGCTTCGTGGGGATATATTTCGGGAATCGGGTTTGCCAGTGCAAACACGATCGCATCGTCTGCCATCTTCCTAACGAACTCTTTCTTGATCACCCCAGCAGTGCTTGCTGCGATCACAACATCGACACCTTTCATGGCCTCTGCAATTCCCCCGCTCCTCTGTTCCGCGTTCGTTACTTGACAAACCCAATACTTATCTGGGTTTTCTTGCTTCAGTTTTTCTAAGTCGCTCCTTTGCATGTTCAGAATTCCCTTACTGTCCACGACAAACATCTTCTTCAAATCCGCTCCGGCTTTTGCAATTAAACGAACAGTTGCAATGTTCGCCGCTCCAGCACCGATAACTGCAATCTCAACTTCGTTCAGCTCTTTTCCAACGATTTTTAGCGCATTTATAAGCCCAGCGAGAGTTGCGGTTGCAGTTCCGAGTTGATCATCATGCCAAACTGGAATTTCGAGTTCCTCCTGAAGCCTCTTTAGTATGTAGAAGCACTTTGGCGTTGCGATGTCCTCGAGATTTATTCCACCAAAGCTTGGAGTTACCTTTTTAACGATTTCAACGAACCTATCTGCATCTTGCTCGTTTATTGGCAGCGGAAACGCATCCACACCACCGAGAAGCTTGAAGATCATGGCCTTTCCTTCCATAACTGGCAAAGAAGCAAGAGTTCCGACGTTCCCCAGCCCAAGGACCCTTGAGCCATCTGTCACGACAGCCACCGAGTTCCACTTATTGGTATAATCGTAAACCTTTTCCGGATTTTTTGCGATCTCCTTGCTCGGCTCCGCGACTCCAGGGGTATACCAGTAGCTAAAATCGTCGAGCGATCTCACGGGACACTTCGGGAGAACTTCGATCTTTCCTCCGTATTTCATGTGCAGTTTACAAACTTCGTTCGTATATACCACCCCCAATATTAGCAATATACGTATTTTGAGCAAGTATTTAAATCTTTTGCGAGTAAATTTGTATATCACTTTTTTAAATTTAAGTCTTTTTTCTGTATAAATCATCGGTGCAAAACGCAACGGATGCAAAGTTTGAAATATTTTGACTGCGCTTTTAAAACTGTGATGCTCTATGGACGGTGAAGTTAACAGAATAATCACGTTATGTGGAAAGAGCTGGGCTAAGATAGGTGTCGAATTCATGTTCCTCGGGGGTAAGCCAGAATGCGAAAACTGCAAGATAAAGAAGACTTGCCTAAAGCTCAGAGAAGGTGCAAAGTATAAGATAGTAGCACTTAGAGACGGATCGGTTCAAGAATGCGCTTTACACGAAGACGGAGTCGTTGCAGTCGAAGTAATAGAGCTCCCAGTTATTGCTCTCGTAGAATCGACGCTTACAGAAGGTGCGAAGTTCAAATACGAAGAAAGAGATTGCAAACATTACGAGTGCGGAATGTACAACCTTTGCCACCCAATTGAGCTGAAAAATGGAGAACTTGTGACGGTCGCAAAAGTAATCGGGGATTCACCAGAGAAGTGCATCCTTGGCTACAGCTTCGCGGTCGCAGAGCTGATGAGGGAGCAAAAAAATTAGCGCAATAGAGGCTTTAGCACTACTGCCTTTGGAACCCTGATCCTAAACTCCTCCGGATCTGCTTCGGTGTTAGGAATTGCCCCGAAGTGCATGGGAATGTATACTTTCGCCTTTATGTCCCACGCAGCTTCAACTGCTTCTTTCAAGTTCATCGTATACGTTCCACCTATTGGCAAAAGCGCTACATCGACTTCTATATTTTTCATCTCTGGAATCCTGTCCGTATCGCCAGCGTGGTAAATTCGAACCCCGTCGATTTCAATGATGTATCCAACACCGCCTTTTTTGTGAAACGGCTTATTTACATTGTAAGCGGGAACGGTTTTTATCTTCACATCCTTGACGACTCTTTCCTCTCTTTCGTCGAGAGAACAGCTATCGTAACCTTCGACAAAGCAACCCTTTGGCGTAACAAGAGTTGTGTCAGACTTTGATAGTCTTTTTATTGCCTTCACATCCAAATGATCGAAATGGTCGTGCGTCACGAGGATCAGATCCGCTTTTTCAAGCCCCTCGGGAATTTCGTATGGATCGATGTATAGAACCCTCGAGCCCTTTATCTTAAATCCAGCATGCTTAAGATACGTTATCTCAACCTTGTCCAGCTTTAACGTGTTCATAGCCAAAGGTCGTTTTAACATTAATAAGTTTTTCTACCAAAAGCTCGAGTCAAAGCTTGGTTATAAGCTCCGGATCTACTTTTGACTCTTCTATTCTTGGAATTTTTCCTGCAAACGCAATTATTTCACCTTTTACGACGAGCAAACCCATTATGTGGTCGCGATTCTCTTCGTAGAATTCAAAAACAACTCTTTCGAGGTCGCAATCCTCCTTTATCCTATTTCCAAGTGCAGTGGCAAAGGCATCTGCAATACATGCATTTCTCGCTATTACAGTCGCGCAATCTGCAAATCCAAAGCTCACAGATGGTCCAATTTTCCCACTCGACGTGCAAATCCCGATTTTTTCCCTGGGAGGAATAACAAACGCCAAATTTGTTGGATAAATCCCCACTCTCAACTCTCTATCTGTGCAAATCGCAATGTCACCGCCGTTGTCGACGACTGCAAACTTCGCACCACTTTCGACCATTTTCTCGACCGCATAATCTGCAATCGCTCCCGCAACTGATGCCATTGGTCCAACTTTTGCTAACTTCGCAGCATCGCACATTCTTAGGACTATGCCACCAGCTTCGCAATCCATGGGCTCGTAGCTGATCAAAAACATTGGATTCAGCATAGCGTATCTTTCAATCTCACTCCTCGCCTCGAGTATCGCCTTTACTGCGATCTCGTAGAAATCTTCGCTTTCAGCAAGGATCGTCGCAATCGTCTCTTTGTAAACGAATTTAAACCTCTTGTAGCTCATATGATCACCCGGAGGAAGTCTAAGATGGAGTGCTCCACGAGCCTCTTTCTTTCATGTGGAATTATTTTAAAGAGCAGATGAATTGCTGGAAATCCGCGAAGCAAGCTATCAAGAAATCTCTGCTCCCTTTCTACCCAACTTAGCTCCTTCAAAACTCTACTTTCGTAACTATCTAAGTTCTCGATGCAATCGTATAGAATCCTCGCACATCTCAGCGAAGGGGCGTTACCTTCACCAGCCCCGCTGACGCAACCTATTGCTTCTCCAACTCCTACAACGTTGTTGTGGACAAATGGTTTACACTTCGATGGTGGAAGCATTCTAATTCTTGCAGAACAACTGCAAACAC
>JBKBUO010000003.1:0-17688 GCA_046290005.1 Archaeoglobaceae archaeon
TTTTTTTCATGCGAAACCTAATCTTGGCAATCCTGCTCATCTCTGCAATCCAATGCGTTGGAGCTTTCGAAGCGCAGAAATCGATAAAAGCAGTCGCAGTTACGAGTGGCGAAGAACCTGAGGGAGCAATTATAAACATAACCGTCGCAATTCGAGAGGGCAACGGCAGAGTTTTCGTTTCGACAACTCCGTTTACAGAGATAGACATGCAGGGAAGTGCTCAGCTATCAGCGCTTACCGCTTGCGACATCCTTGGAATCGATTTCACGAAACTCGATTTCTTCTACGTGATCGAAGCAGACGCACCAATCGTCGGCGGTCCCTCTGCAGGAGCTGTGATGACGATTGCAACGATTGCAGCGTTGAAAAACTTGGAGATCAACGAAAGCGTCTACATGAGCGGTATGATCTACCCAGACGGATTCATAGGTCCAGTCGGAGGCTTGAAGTATAAGCTCGAAGCGGTCGCAAAGAACGGTGGAAAGCTCTTCTTGATCCCGAGTGGGCAAAGCGTTGTAACAGTTGAAGAAAAAACGATTCGCAGAGTTGGAATTGTAAACGTCGTCACGACAGAGCTGAAGGAAGTAAACTTGGTAGAATACGGGAAAAAACTCGGCGTAAGAGTTTTGGAAGTAAAAGACGTGAACGAGGCGCTTCGCCATTACACTGGTTACGAAATCGCAAAAGTCGTTGCAAGCGTCAACTTAACGCTTTACTCCGATGCGCTCAAGATGCTCGCGGACAAAATGCGTGAAAGTGTAGAAGATCTGAAGGGCTATGAGACGAAAGAGGCGAAAGATCTTATAGTAAAAGCTGAGAAGAGCTACAGCGAGGGAAATTACTACACTGCAACGAGCTTGTTCTTCCAAGCGAAAATTCTGATGAGATACGAGATGTATAGAAAAACGATCGCTTCAGCGCACCAAATCGAGAACGAGATTGCCACAGTTGAGAAAGAAATTTCCCAGCTGAAGGAGTATCTAAAGAAGTCCCAGATCGGAGTAAATTCCATACAGATAATCGCTGGAGCGCAAGAAAGAGTTGCAAGAGCTGAAAATGCATTGGAGTTGGCAAAAACCGCGAAAAGCTCAGAAGACTTGTTCTACAACCTCGCATATGCTAAGGAGAGATGCGAAAGTGCGAAGGTTTGGCTTTCGATTCTTCCATTGATAAAAGAAGACTACGCCTTGAGCAGCGAAGAGATCAAGAAAAGGGCAGAGTTTTACATAAACCAAGCGAACTCTATTATAGTCTACGCTTCTTCACTAAAGGGTTACTCTGACTTGATTGAAAGCGCTTATGAATCGCTTGATACGGCAAAGAAGCTATACTCAGAATCTCTTTACGCTGGTGCTGTATTTGAAGCGCTAAACTCGATAACGGATGCGAGCATTTCCATTGAAGCGAGGTATAGCAGGGATTACCGGGTAGAAGAGAAGAGAGCGAGCGCAGAAGTTGCGATAGCAGAAGTTGAGCAAGTAGGATACCCTATTCTTCCAATCGCCTACTTCGAATTCGCAGAGACTTCGCAAAACGTCTACGCGAAACTGCTGTATTATTCGCTTTCAGAGAGAATAGCGAAGTTCATGCTGAACGTTGCAAAGGTCAAAGGAGAGAAAGTGCTCGTTCACGTGGGTTACGAAGAAGGACAACAAAAGATGCCTGAAACAAAAGGCTCCTTGAGGAAAATAGTGGAAGTTCCGGGCTTTGAAGCAATAATCGCCCTGATTTCGCTTTCTTTGATCGCCTACAAGATCAAGAGGAGATAGCAGAGAGCTCCTGCGGAAAGCGTGCCGAAAAAGTTGACCGCCGAGTTGTTCAGATAACCTTTTTCTTCGAGCGTTGCGCCAAGAAAACTATCGACATGGATTCCAATGAAAGAGGCTAAGATCACCGGAATCGCATGCAAAAGCTCTGAGATCCCGAGTGCAAGAGATAAGAAAAAGATCAAAATGCAACCAAGCAAGGCAGAAACTTCTCCGATTGCAGATACTCCGCCGCTTGTTCCCGGGGCAACTTTCTTGAAGTTCGTTATCAAATACACTTTCTTCGCAGTCTTTCCAACTTCACTTGCCATCGTATCCCCCAAGGCTGTCGCAACAGATGCGATGAACGCGAGCGCAAAAAATGGATCTTTAGTAACCCCGAAGTTCATCACAAAGAAAAGCGGTGCTAAGCTGTTCCCAAAAACGTTCGAAAAACCGCGAGCTCCTCCAGACGGTTCAGCAATTCCAAGACTTAGCTTTGTTTGATACTTGTACTTCGTTATGATCGAACCAACGAGGTAGAAGGTCAAAAGGATTGCGAAGAAGCGAAGGTCTGTGAATAAAATTGTGACCGTGCCAACAATTGTTGCACTCATCAACCCGCTTTCATCTGCGATCTTCGCCTTCAGAGCGAGCAACGAGATAAAGAAAGAGATCGCAAATGCTATTGCCAAGTCTTGCAAAGAAGCTGTGGGAATGTAGATTCTAAAGACTGCAAAAGTCGTAGCTACTGCGATCAACAATAGGACCTCTTCTTCCTTTGTCTTCACTGTTTCGATCAAAGAAGCCGACAAAGCTCCCGCGAGTGAGATGAAGACGATGTATTCTGGGGGCAAAAGGATCTCGTTGATTAGGCTAAAGATTGAAAAGTAAAGCATCGACGCAGAAGAGTAGATTGCGATATCCCAAAGCGGATTTCTGCGAAACTGGTAGAAGAAGAGAAGAAAGAAGGATGCGTATATTATCTCCTTTTGCATGAAAATTGCGAGAGCTGAGAGAATCGTTGCAAAGACAAAGACGTTGAAACGCTCGGAAAACCTTGTAGAATAGAAGAGAGTTGCTATGAACGTGATCGCAAAGATGATCCTTGGGTCTAACGCAATCCCAAGCAAAGCTATGATTGAAAGCGAGATGTGAAGCATTGAAAAAGGTTAAGTAGTTGGGAATTTAAATCTTTAAGTGCTCCGATTGTTGTATCGCATCAAGTTGGAGAGAGAGCTCAAAAAAGGGGACGAGTTTCCAAAGCACATCGTTGTTATCTGCTCAAATCTCCCGAAGAATTTCGCTGATTTCGTGAAATGGTGCGAAAAGTTTGGGATAGGAGAGATAACAATTTGCTCAAGAGAAAAGCTCGACTTCGATTTTCAAAACGAGAAAGTGAAGATGAACGTCGTGAACTTTTCCGGGAGAGAAGAGATAGTTGGTGCGATAAGGAAAATAGCGGAAAAAGCACTAAAAGGAGAGATAAAAGTCGAAGAGATAAACGAAGATTTATTCGAATCCCTTTTAAGCCTACGTTCCCAGCCAGATTTGATCGTAAAAGCGGGGAAGGAGATTCCCGATTTCTTGATATGGCAAAGTATATACAGCGAGCTTCTGTTCACAGACATAGACTTTGAAAGGATTCGCTACATAGATTTCCTACGCATCATGCGTGAATACCAGAGGAGGGAGAGGAGGTATGGTAGATAACCTAAGAATCGTTAGAGTGATCGCGGATTACCAGTTTGGCAGTGGAGCTGGCAAAGCGCTGTTTCCAGAAAGTTGTGAATTTCTGCTTTCGAAGAACGGAAAGATTAGGCAAATCCTTGACCAAGGAAAAAGAGTTGCAACGCTTAAAGCAGATACTGGACTTTTAACTTTGAGTATCGAAGGTGCGAGAAGGCTTCATGCCGTCTTTGGGTTTCCGAAGCTCAGGGTTGTGGTTGCGAACGAAGTTTCAGAGTTTATCTCGGATGGGAAGAGCGTTTTTGCAAAACACGTAACTATGGTCGACGAAGAGATAAGGGCAAACGATGAGGTTATCGTTGTCAACGAGAAAGATGAACTGCTGGCAACTGGAAAAGCCCTACTCTCCGCTTTGGAAATGCTATGGCTTAAAAGGGGCGTTGCTGTGAAAGTGAGACAGGGAATAAGATGAAGGTCGATAGGAGAAAAGGCATTCTTCTGATCGAAAGCTTTTCAAAAGCGGACAAAGACATAGTTTTTGATGGTTCAATCGTCGCAGGATTTAACTGTAGATTCCGTAAACTGGTTGCAAAGGAGATAATCGTTGGGAAGGGGTGCGTTGTGAGATACGCGAAGGCTGAAAAAATCGTGCTCGGCGCTTCTTCAGTTTTCGGAGTTTTGGATTGCGAAGATGCGATTTTGATGAACAATTGCATTGGAAAACTTCTGGTTGCAAAGTCTGCGAAAATTGCGGACAACTGTAAGATATACGAGATTAAAGCGCATTTTTTGGAGATCTCGGGTAGTTCGAAGGTTGAAAAGGTGTTCGTTGAGAAGTTGCGTTTGCAAAAGTTCTAAGGTCTAAAGTATCCATTTTGGATTAGATCCAAGGGTAATCTTCCCCCATGGATAGCGGTTGCGACCAAGGCTCCTTTGCAATCTATTTCATGCAGTTTTCTGAGATCTTCTAAACTCCCGATTCCGCCACCAACGAAAATGGGGTTTTCTGAGATCTCTAATGCCTTAGAAACGAGCTCAAAGTCCACTTTCATCGTTCCGACTCTCTTAACATTTAAAACTATTATCCCGTTGAGCTCAAAGGTGTTTAGAAACTCAATTGCATCACCGAAATCCCTGAACTTCTGGGAACGGTCGACGAATCCATCGAAGAAGTCCAAGCTGACGTAGCATTTTCTATCTATTTTGGTTATGTCGAAGGTTTCCGTAGCGAGAACTGGTTCAAAATTAAGCCCTCTCAACTCATCAACCTCCCTAAATCCACAGTCTGCGATCAGTTCCTCAACCTTGCCCGAGAGCTTTTCGATGATGCCAATATTGTCGCCATCTCCAGAAATCCTGTCCAAATCCGCAACGTAGAGAAATCTCGGTTTCAGAATTTCTACGATCGAAAAAGGATCACTCGTTCTAACCACAAGGCTTTTTTCTTCAATCGGTCTATACTTCTCCCTCTCTCCCCTTTCAGCGTGGACCACGATTCCTTTTTTGATATCGAGAACGAAGAAGATCTTCACGACTCAACTACTGTTGCGCAAATATAACGTTTTTGAACACAACGATGAGCGTTGTGCTCTGCCCCTTTGTATCGATTCCCGCCATCGGCAAATCCGCCCTTTCACATGTGCAGCGAACGTTGATATTGCCGTAGCAGCTGAGATTTTGTAGTGTTGTGTTCAAGAGCTCGAATCTTTCAAAAAACCTACACCACGCGTAATGGTGTTCAGTGTCTCTCACCATTACATACGCATGATCGAAGCCTTCCCATTTGATGTTTCCACCGAGATTAACATCCCTGATCTGTGCAAAGGTATATGCGCTCTCGTTCTCTTTCACCACGATCTTAAACCTTCCCATTCCTCCCGCTGATAATTCACCAGACACAGCTGGTATTGTCATAAGAAGGTACTTGCTCGTTCCCGCGGTTGTGTTCACCAAAATCCTCGGCTCGTAGAGGAGCTTCGAATAATCCCTCTGTTTCGAGAAAACAGCTCCTCCTTCTAAGTAGATCGCCCAGTCACCGTATTCGTATTTTAGATTTCCAACAGTTCTGTTCAAGATGCACGCTTTTCTATCGAAGGGTCTGTTGCAGCTGCTTTGGTCAGAGATCTCGCCTGTGGACAGGTTGAGACAATGAAGACTGAAGTCGTTGGGAAGACCTGTGCATTCGCTGATGCTACCAGTGTCGTTAACAAATGCAATTATAAACTCCGGATCGCTCTTTTCCAAAGAAATCATACCACCTTGGAGCTCGATTTCAACGACTTGCGCAGGCATACCGCCAAAGGCTACGGAATGGACTATGTGCTCGATCCTTTTGAAACTTTGCTCTAAGCTCTGCGATAAAACACTCCTCTTCATATCTTCGACCATACTGTGAACTTGCACGAACACAATCGCGAGAACCGCCATAACGATGCTGAAGATGTAGATGTAGCCCGTAACTTCCGAGACCGCGTTTCTCATCAGCTCACCTCGATCGTGACGACTGAGAGTTGGATCTCACGAGACCCCGCATTGACAACTATCTTCCTATCTGCGCAATCATTGTCCTCTAAAATCCCCGAGTCTAATTTTTCAATCGTTCTCTTCCAAAGCTCGCAGAACTCGCTTTCGATCTCAAGCCTTTTCGTATTGAAGACCTTTGTCTCGCTGTATTTCAGGCTCATCGTCACCTTTCCCCCTGCAGAAAAGTTTCCAGTAAAATTGTAGAAAGTGAAATAGATCGTGTCGTCCGTGGCGATCGCCGAAGGCTCCGAAATTGGAATTGGAACAACTTTGCCATAGGTTTTTTCAAAAATTCCAGACTCCAAGGAAACGATTTTTCCACCGACTTCGAAGTTTAGGTTCTGAAGTCTATAGCTACGCTCTCCTCCACCTTCTTCAAAACTTATATTTACTCCTCCACCGGTGTAAACGCTACCCATCGTGAGATGGATCGTTTTCATCGTCGCTACTTCGCTACCAAACTTCATCCTTTCAGCGAGCTCCTTTATCTCTGCGATCGCTTTCAACGCGTTTCTGTAGTTTATGTTGTCAATCCCAGAAAAAATGGTGGGATAAGACATCAAGTATATTATCCCTGCTGTGAGCATCATTACAAGGATGACGAGCATCGCTCCAAACGTCTCTGAGACTGCTTTGGAGTTCATGTGGCTACCCCAGTATTATCTGAGCGTCTCTTCCCGAGACAATCGTAACCTTGTCCTTGGTTGAAGTTATCGGCACCCTAATCCTCTCGACCTCATTACCCCTGTAGTCCAACGCAGTATACTCGATGAACGAATTGTTATCGTCGTTGATGTCGTATTCTCCAAGTGGTGCGGTGTCTTTCACTTTAAGTCTCAAAACGATTTCGATGACTTCGTCCTTTTGAATCGAGGTTATGTTAACTCTTACTACCGTGTTCGTATGGGTTTCGATGACTTCTGGTGGTGGGATTGGTGATCCCTTGCTTGACTTAACAGTCGCATCCAAGACCTTGAACGGCGATGAAAGAGAGATGCCCGAAGCGTTCAAAGTTTCAGTCACGTATATTTGCTTTGCCGCAATCTGGAATGCGTTGAATATCGTCTTGTAAGCCTCGACGAGTTCTTCACTGGTTTCTGCGAAGAAGTAGCATGGCTCGTTGTTGTCTGGTCGTAGCGACGCCATTTGCCTCAAGAACTGTTGACCTTGGCTACCTATATCGGTGCTAAAGCCAATCGTGCAGATAGAGACATTGTAATCGTTTATCCTGTAGTTCTTCAGATAGTTTGCTACGCATAACGCTTGGTTTTTCGCAGCTTCGCACCAACTATCTCCGCTGCAGTTTTGAGTGCAAAGAGAGCATCCGAAGTAGTTCGCACCCCTATTGCAAATCGTTGGCTCTCCATCGGTGAGCATAACGATCAAAGGTCTTCGTTCAGAGATGCACCCGGAACAGTTGTTTCCGATTTCATTCCAAACTGGAAATACTCGCGCACCATAGTATAGACCGTCTGGATGGTCTGTCGCTAATAAAGCCCTTAAACCTAAAATTCTGCTGTTAGCTGCGTTCCTATCGTTTGTCATATACTTAAGCGGGGAAACGTTCACTTCTATTCTCTCCGCATCAGTCGTGAAGGTCGCAAGCCCAACAAGGTCTCTTTGTCCGAGCATGCTGTTAAAGGTAATCGCCGCAAGCTTTGCTGCATCTATGCGCTTTATCAAAGCCGTTGCTGTAAAAGTAACCGGGTTCTTAGTAGTAGGCACGATTACAAAGGTGTAAGTGCCAGTTTGTGGATTGGGGATGAAGACTTCAGCGTTGATCCCATTGATTCCGTAGTTGTTTCTCGCCTGATACCAAGTTGGTGGTGATGGGTTTGCCTTCATCAAAAATTCTTTATCACCGTCTGGCTTTGCGAGCCAAACGTTCAAATTACCGTCGCTGAAGGAATCGTGTCCACAAGTTCTGTTTCTGTAGTCCCAGTATCTTTGGCTTCCGCCCGCAGAATAAGACTCTATTCTCGTCCAACTGCCCCAACCTGCATTAGACCAACTTGGTAAGCTCCCAACATCGGCAATTGCCAAAAACGTGTAATTAACCGCTGGAGGCAACTCAAAGCTCAAGACTTCCCTATTTAAATAGGGAACAGTCTTGTTGAGTACCTCGCTTCCTTTAAACTTGACGACGATCGTCAGATTTATCTGTTCCGGAGCCTTTGCAACGACTTCGATTGTGTAATTCCCGGCATTGGCGTTGTTGTTCCTGTAGAATTTTCCCAACTTGCCACCATCGCTGTAATCGTTTCCAGACTCTAAGCCGTTGATGTATAGCTTTATGAAGGACTCGTCGTAACCAACGTTATACCACGGACATTTGCTCGTTGAATTGCTACAGGCTTTGCAAGCGGAATTCGAATACCAGCCCTGTAATTTATCACTCGTGTAAGCCCAAACTTCAAGTCTTCCCGAACTCGTTAAATTCACGGTTTCTTTCACGACGTTCGGGGTAACGGTGAAGCTGTAGTTTTTGAATATCGTAGGCCATATCATACTACCGGAAACGTCCACGATGTGGACAACGCTGAGATTCGTAGCTCCTTCTACGAAGAATCCTCTTCCCTCGATTCGAAGGTGGACTCTGAACTCGCCACCCGGAGCAACGATCCTCGGCTCGACCCATTTTTCGTAGACTATGTATGGATTCGATCGCTGTGGATTATCCGAAACCAATAGCCAATTCGAATGTGTTCCATTGCAATCGTCTCTCCCCACAACTTCTGCTAAGACAGTTGCGTAGCACTTGTAGTCATGAGCACTTTCTCTTGAACAACCAGAGACGTCGCTAACTCTAAGATTTAATAAAATGTCTCCGCCTGTTCGAACATTTCCACTTATCTTCGTTCCATTCCAAAGGATCAGACTCCAATTTACCGCACTATTTATTTCTCCGGGATTGTAAAAAACTATTTTAGCAATTGCCTGATCGTTTAAAGCAACACTGCCCGGAATGAACTCAAGCCTTGGTTTTGGAATGAACGGGCATTCCAATACTTTCTCATACTCTACCTTGGGTTTTTCGTTTTCGTTTTCAGATTTAAAACTCAGAGTTTCTCCGCTCACATTTACTTTCATAACTTCTCCGCTGTTCGAAATGAACTTTGTAAAACCAAGACCGCTGAAAGCAGAAACTTTTTCACCCTCCACCTTTAAAAAGGCTATGTCAGAAATCTCTTCGAACTTTGCGGTGTAACCGATTTTACCACCGATGCTCGAAGGCATTCTTATATTCGTTGAAATTTTTCCGTTGCTTGGGAGTATCAACACGTAATCTGTGTAAATCGCCGAGATCTGAGATGCTACGTCTGCGAAGTTGTTTTCCATCACTCTGACGATTTGAACATTGCTTAGAGTTTCGTGGAGTTGTAAACTCATGACCACTACAAAGACGCTCAAGATTCCCATCAGGATTAGGTATTCAACCAACATCGAAACGCCCCTATCATCAACATCCCGTGCCATCACAAAACTCCACCTCCGCATTCTTAAACTCAACCTTATCTCGACTCACATAACAAACCCAACCATTCTTAGCGCAGAGAATTGCAATTTGTTCCTGAACCTCGCTATTTGTATTTGCGCTTATTTCCATCAAATTTCTTATCTCCTCCTTCGGAAAGGCTAACATAGTCCTCGAGCTCTCCATTCCAGCGATCAAGTTTTGGGCATAGATATAGGATAGAGAGAGAACTATGACCACGACCACAGCTGAAAACAACAGGATCATCTGTCCCCTTTCGTTCATCGCCATAGCGTCAACCTCACCTCCACAACTGCTGCATTTGAGCATAAATTATTATTAAATCCGGATGTATCGACAACAAATCTACTGACCCTTACGGCATTAGGTGTCGGGGTCTTGTTAAAGTCATTGAGAACGAAGACCCTGATCTCATTGGAATTTCCATCCACGCACAAAATCTCGATTCTGGCATTTGCGGATATGTTGGAGAGAATTGCGTTCAAAGTATTTGAAAACTCCGATGGAGGTGTGCAACGTCTTTCATCGGAATTACAGTTAGAGTTTTTGACCATTCCTCTTAAAGTCTCGTTTCCTTCCCCGGGAGCGTCGAGAACCCTCAGAATGTCGTAGCCCAACTGCTTCAGTTGAACGTTCTCAAACTCGCTCCAAGCGGGAGACATGACTACGGTGCTCTGGAAGATCGTATAAGTGGCGATTAAGAGTAGCAAAGATGCTGCAACGCCTTCAAGCGTAAAGGTCTGTCCCCTCAGATCCATACTCTCACCTCCAGCTTTGCGATACATCTATCCCCGATAACGAATTCACAGTTGTCAACGAAACTGCGGTTGAGGTAGACGATTCTTTCAAACCTCATAACCTGTGCTCCACCACCGATGTCGCCGTTGTTCAGAATCACTTGGGAATCGTTGAGCAAGAGCGATCCATTCATGTTCTTAAGCGAAACATTTAATCCGTAGGACACAGGTGAACCTGCAACTCTCAAGTTGAGTCCGAGGTATTTCTTCAATTCTCCTCTGCAATCCTCATTAACCATGAACTCCGAAAACCTCTTAGCCTTATCGAAGTCGATGTGATTGTATTCTTTTTTATTGGGTCCAGGTTTAGTCATATTCAGGATTATTAACCCAACCCGAAATTCTTGAGTCGTGCAGCTGTCCAAGGGCATCTCTGCCCAATCCGAGGGATAACCGGGGTCTTCTACGAGCAACGCAGAAACTCTATACGCCTGATGGGCTAAGTTTATCTCGCTTCTAACATCCGCAAAGATGCTGGGCAGAAAACTCGCTACAAAGATGAAAGTGAAGAGGAAGATCGAGAGTCCGATGAGTAAGTCAAGACTTAGCTTACCTCCTTCCATCGATAATATTTGACACAGGACACATATAAGCATTTTGGTTTTCATTATTATGATAATTAAAAAGTCTTGCCAGCAAAAATTAGAGAAATCTAAAAACCGCGTTTATAATTGCAAGGGTCACGAGCTTGTCTTCGCCAATTGGCTCACATATTATCACTCTTTTACCTTCAAAAAACCCCTCTTTTCTTCCTTCGCCCTTTGGAAATCCAAGGATCTCTGGCAAGTCTTCTGTTACGTGGAGCCCATAGGACATAAAAAGCGGCACTACGTAAACGACTTCGCTTTTCATGCTCCTTATCGCCTCGTCTGGCGAGGGCTTTCTTTTCCTCGCTGCAAAGGCTATCTTTACTTCTTCAAAGATTCCCGTCTTTTCTATCCTTTCTCTGTGCCTCTCCATGACTTCCCTGTAATGCCCAAGTTGACTTCCATGACCAACTATAACCAATCCCGCCATTACACCACCTTCACGTAGATCATCGAGTTGTTCGACTCGAGCTTCATCTCGCTCGCCAAACCTCTTTTTATCCTTTCCTTAGAGCAAAGGTCCTCGAGAAGGACGACTTCTCTATCCCCAAGTAATTTTAGATCAAAGCCCTTGTCTGCTAAGATCAAAAGAGACCTATTTCCGACCTCAAATCTTCTGCCATGGGCGTTCACAACTATTACATCGCATAGGTCGACTTTGAGCTTGGAAAGCGCAACTTGAACACTCGATATTCCGGGCTCGATTTCCGCGTTCCTAAAGAATTTTCCGAGCCCAGCAACCATCGGATCTCCCGTTGAGAGAACTGCAACTTCCTTTCCAATCGATTCTTTCTCTATCTCAGAATAAGCCTCGCTGTTGAACCTCTTCATAACTCTGGTTTCCCCTTTTATCCACTTTTCTGCCAATAAAATAGCCCTTTCGCTACCATAAACGACCTCTGACTGTTCAATCAAAGCCTTTGCCCTCTCCGTAAGATGCCCCTCACAAATTCCTACTCCAATAATCCTCAGCAATTACATCCACCTCCGCACCAAAACTCTTAGCCTTTTCAAAAACATCCTCATTTCCAGCCCATCTTTTTAGCAAACCTCTGTAGCCTACGATTATCTTTTTTCCTTCGTGCTTCGATAGAATTTCATCCAGATGGACTCCAAAAACAAAGGGTTGAAAATCAGGATATTTCCTCCTCGCATAATCCCAGGCTCTTCTTCCAGTTGTAATCGCTATCCTCGGATACCTCTTTGCGATCTCGATTTTAAGCGAAACCAATTCCCTACACCAAGGCTCTACAAAACCAGTTGTTCCAAGAATCGATATTCCGCCCCTTATTCCAAGTTCTTCGTTCCTCGTTGCTTTCGCAATCTCTCTCCCCTCTGGAATTTCAAGTGTGACCCCCCCATTGTAGTCCGTTAGCTTGCAAATTCTTTCGAAGTTCTCAAGAATCTGTTTCATTGCACTTTCGCTTACTGCCTTTTTTCCATCTATTTCCCCAATTCCCTCCCCAAAAACGATCCCTGAGCTACGAAGCTTTGCATGGATTTCGATTCCATCAGTTGCATCGAATTCATGGTCTCCTGAGAACTTCTTCGCAATTGCAAACCCGTTTTCTGCTTCAACTTCAACTCTGACGTAGATTCCAGTGGGAGTTGAAACGCTAACGACTTCGAAATCGTATTCAATTGAAGCTATCGCTGCTACGATTGCCGCTGAAGCAGTAGTTGCGGTCGTTATTCCTCGTCTCAGATAACCGTCTTTTTTTAGGATAAAGAGTCCGCTCTTCACAAGCTTCTCAGCCCTTTCATTGCACCACTCGGCTGGATACTCGTAGAGTTCAATCGGATCTCTCAGCATGCTCTATTAGACAGTTGAGTATCGCCACACAAACATTGCTACCGCCTTTGCTACCCTTCGTTGTTATCGATGGCAAGTCCAAACTCGAGATCATCTGCTTCGATTCTTCAGCGTTCACAAAACCAACAGGAGTTGCTACGATAAACCTTGGCTTGTATTCCTTTGCTATCTCGTAAACTGCGATCGCTGCAGATGGAGAATTTCCAATCGCAACAACGCTTCCCTCAACGAGCTTGGCTATCTTCTTGAAACCTGAAGCGGTTCTCGTATCATCACCTTCTGCGAAATCCGTGGCACAGATCGAGTTCATCCTGAGCCCAACTTTCACCATCTTCACATCGACGATTATCCTTGCCCCGTCTTTTATAGCCCTTACACCATCCTCGGGATTCCCTTTAAAATGAACGATATCTGCGAAGCTCGGGTCTCCAGTTGTTGCGATGCATCGCTTGAGGATTTCGTCCCTCAACGAGTTTCCGGGAACAAATTTCTTAAGGATTTCAGAGCTTTTTTCAGCTATCTCCATCGCCTTGGTTGTCGTTGCCCCCATCTTTGCAACTCTCGATTTTCGTGGGGTGAACATCTTTCCATTTTTCACAACTGTCTCCGAATTTGGGACTATTAACGTAGTGTTCATGTCCACGATTTCGGGATTCTCGATGATCTCGCTCACCCGCATAATAGCGATGCTTTCTCCATCGCGGAAAGCATTTTTAACGACTCCAATCTGCAAATCGCCACGCAACGCGTAGATCAGTTTCATAGCTCTAACCAAGTTCCCCATTCTATAAGAGCTCGAGGGATTGTAGATTGCAATGACGAAGTCTCCATTTAAAGCATAGATCAGCCGAGATTCGATGACGTTCCAAGGCACAAGTAGATCGCTAAGGCTGATTACAGCGTGATCTCCGCTTATAGGACAACCAAGCTTCGCAGATACCGCGTTCACAGCGGAAACTCCTGGAATGACTTCGACCTCAACTTCTAAGTCCTTATCCATCACGTACTCGAATACAAATGGTAGTATTCCGTATATGCCCGGATCTCCACCGCTTACAAGTGATACTATGCTTTTTTTCGCAAGCTCGATTGCGATTTCAACGCGCTTGATCTCTTCTCTCATTCCAGTGGTTATGATCTTTTTTCCCTTGATCAAATCCGAGATTTCTTCCACATATCTCTTGTAGCCCACGATGTATTCCGACTCTTCGATTGCCCTGAGTGCTTTTAGCGTTAAAAGATCTTTACCCGCTCCGATTCCAACGACGTAAAGCTTACCTTGCGATTGCAACCGTAACACCCCCATAAACTCTTTTTCTAAGCAAAAGCTCTCCATGACGAGAGAACTTCAAAGCACAACCTTCGGCAACGTTTTTAACCCCGATTAACTTTGCTTTTGTTTCTTCCAAATCCATTCTGTTCAAATCTTCCTTCTTTACGAAGAAGAGCGGTCTTTTAATTTTATCGGCTACTTTAACAATTTCGCTGTTCTCTTTCCCCTCTACGGTCGCTATTAACCTAATGTCTTCAAAACTCAATCCGCGTTCGTTTAAAGCATTGGAAATCGCTTCAATTATCTCTTCCGCTCTCACTTTTTTTCTGAAACCAACTCCAATCGCCACACCATTGTTGAACTCCATCGCAGTAGTTATAACAGGCTCGATTCCAAGCTGCGAAAGAAATTCTGCAACCTCGTTTCCACCGTGATGACCGCCGAGCAAAACAACTGCATGCTTCATTGGCTTATCTATTACGATCACAGCCGGATCGATCCACTTGTTCCTTAAAAAACTAGAAATTCCGCGGATCACGATTCCAGAAGCGATGTAAGCAACGATGCAGTCAAAACTCACGAGATCTTTCCAAACTTCACGATGGTAAAAAAATAGCCTTGTATCCCACTTCTTTTTGAGATGTGCAACGATCCCAGAAACCCTTTCTCTATCCTTCTCGAAGCAGAGAACCGCTATAGAGGTGAGATCTGCCCTCATAACCGATCACCGCTTTTCCAATTATTATCACCGCAGTCCTCCTGATGTTCATTTCACGCATTTTCTCACCAAGCTCTCTCAGCGTGCAGAAAAACCTCTTTTCATCTTTCTGCGACGCTTTGTAAACTACTGCACAAGGTTCATTGAAACCACGAACCTTTGCAACTTTTTCCGCGATGTAATCAGCTTTATCTGCCCCCAAGAGGATTACAAGAGTTAAAGGAAGCTTTGCAAGCTCTTCAAGGTAGTCTTCTTCCAAAGTTTTTCCCCTTGGTCGAACTATTGCAACCCCGGCTGTTTCTGGAGTTGTAAGCTCTATTCCAAGCGAAGCTGATGCGGAAAAAACACTGCTAACTCCGGGAACTATCTCGGATTCGATGCCTCTTTTCCTCAATTCCCTGATTTGCTCCCATATCGCTCCAAAAATACTCGGATCTCCGCTTTGGACTCTCACCACTCTTTTCCCATTCTTCACGTATTTTTCAATCAAATTGACGATCTCCTCAAGACTCATTCCATGACTGTCGACTTTTTCCCCCTTAAATTCATCGAGAGCCTCTTTTTCAATTATTGAGCCAGGATAAATTATTAGGTCTGCTTTTTCAAGCAGTTTTCTTGCTTTTATCGTTAAAAGCTCTGGATCCCCGGGTCCGAAGCCGATGAAGTGAACCTTCATCTCCTCGCCACCACCAAGCTAAAGTAATCTGCGCTTTCAGGCAAAACCTTTGTCACCCTCTCTCCTTCCATGAACATCCTCTCGATGAGCCAGAAGTCAGAGAAACCTTGATCTCTCAGCTTTTTCGCAATCTCTAAAGGCTTTTTCGATTTCATCACAGCGACAACGTTGGCTTCCAAGAATTCCGAAGTTGTCACGAGAAGGGATTTTTCAACAAAAACCTTCGCTTTGGCTAAAGCGCAAGAAACGCTCGTGATCCCGGGAATTATTTCTACTTCGATCCTTGGATTTATTTTCATGAGCTCGTTGTAAAGATGGTGGAAGGTTGAGTAGAACATTGGATCACCAAGGCAACAAAAGGCTATGTCACCGCTTTTATGAGCGATCTCCTCTGCAAGAGCTTTCACAACCTCTTCCGCTCTTCGCATTGGAAATTCAACAATTCTTGGCTCTCTTATATCTTTAACGAGCTCATAAGCCATTTTTCCAGGGACTATTACTTCTTCAACCTTCTTTATTATCTCAATGGCTTTGAGAGTTAGCAACTTCTTGTCCCCTGGACCAAGACCGACTGCGTATAGCATGAACGAACTACTCCACGAACATAAAATTCTTTTGATATCTTTTCCGAAAAACTTAAATAAAGTAGATTTGACTAAAGTCAAGGTGATTTGACATGCACATCATGGAGGGATTTCTACCGCCCGAATGGTGCGCTTTGTGGTTTCTACTCTCAGCACCGTTCTTAGTGTATGGGGCTGTGAAGCTTAAGTCAAGATTAGCCAACAGATCGGATAAAGTTCTCTTGGCGGTTTCGATTGGTTTTATCTTCGTTCTTTCGGCGATGAAGGTTCCTTCGGTAACTGGAAGCTGTTCTCATCCGACCGGAACTGGAATTGCGGTTGTTTTCTTCGGTCCAGCGATAACCGCTGTATTATCTGCGATCGTTCTGCTCTACCAAGCCTTGTTGCTCGCCCACGGCGGAATAACGACGCTCGGCGCAAACATTGCATCGATGGGAATTTTCGGACCATTCTTCGGTTGGATTGCATACAAAGCTCTTAAGAAAAAACAAAGAGTTGCGGTGTTCACAGCTGCTTTCGTTGCAGACATTGCAACGTATGTTTTAACGTCGCTACAACTTGCGCTCGCTTTTCCTGCGAATCCGACATTCTACGGCTTTCTCGATTCAGCGACAAGATTCTTGGCAGTCTTCGCAATCACTCAATTGCCAATTGCGGTGATCGGAGCCATAATTGCGGTTGCAATCTTTGAACAAGTCGCAAGTAGGGTCGTAGCTCTGAAGGTGAGCGAGACATGAGCTGGGTTTTTGCTTTGCTCAGCTGGATGGGTGCAGATGAAATTGCAGAGAACTTAATCGTCGAGATCAATCCAGAGTTTGAACCGTGGTTCAAACCGATATTTGAACCGAGCGGAGAACTCGAAACCTTCTTTTTCACACTTCAAGTTGCGATTGGAGCGATAATCCTTGGCTACATCCTCGGTTACCTCCATGGAAGATCTTGAAAGGATTCAAGTGAGTGCGAGGAAGTGGATAAGCGGAAGTTTGAACGTCTACCTTTGCCTAACTCTAATCTTCCTCTCATCCATCTCAACAAAAGTTCAGCTTTTTTCCATCGTGGTTTTCACTTTCCTCGGCTTTTACGCAGTTGGAAGAAAATACCTTAGGGTTCTCGAGGTCCCCGTGCTGTTCCTACTTCCGAGTATCTTGGTGATTCTTTTAACCATAGAGGGTAAACCCATCTTCGAGTTCTGGTTCTTCAGCGTTTCCGACAAAGCCTTGGAAGTCGTAAAGTCGACTTTACTCAGAGTTTTTGCTATCCTAAGTATTTTAACTTATCTAATCTCAACAACAACGCTCCCTGAGTTTATATCTGCGCTTAAAAAGCTTAGAATTCCAAAATTTTTGGTCGAGATCATGTTTCTGAGCTACAGAGCCATTCAAGTTCTCATGGGAGAGCTGAAAAAGTTTGAAACTTCTGCAAATCTGAGACTCGGATACATCAGATTTAGGACTTCGGTTTCGACAAAATCTCTACTTGCAAAAACAATTTTCTTGAGGGCCATGGATAGGATTGAGAAGACTATCCTTGCAATGGATCTACGAGGTGAAGAGTTTCCCGATGTTACGATGAGGAGCAAGGGTTTTGTGATTGCTATAGCGATCTTTTCCGTGAGCGTGATCTTGTGCTTGAGGTGAGAGATCTCTGGTTCAGATACGATAAGGAATACGTGCTCAAAGGTGTGAGCTTTAAAACGGATGGCATAACGATTTTAATGGGTAGAAATGGTTCGGGAAAAACCACGCTTCTGCTTAACATCGTTGGAGTGTTGAAGCCAGAGAAAGGAG
>JBKBUO010000003.1:17785-34248 GCA_046290005.1 Archaeoglobaceae archaeon
CCCCAACGGTATGGCAAGAGGTTGCCTTTGGGGCTATAAATGCTGGAAGAGATTTAAGCTTGGCAAAAGAAGCCCTTAAATTTTGCAATCTCGAAAAATTTGAGAGTTATCCATGCTCAACGCTCAGCGGTGGTCAGAAGAGGCTTTTAACGATTGCTTCAGCGATGGCAATGGATCCAGAGCTGATAATAATGGATGAACCAACCTCTGGACTCGATGGTGTTGCGTTCGAGAACTTTTTGCAAATCGTAAAAAGGCTGAGAAAGAAGGGAAAGAGCCTTCTAATTTCGACACACGACTATGATCTGGCAAAAGCTGTGGGGGAGTATTTTATTCTTTTAGACGATGGAAAAGTCGTCTACGAAGGAAAAGAGCTGAGAAAAGAGATCGCAAAACGAATAGGGGTGAGGATAGGTGATCCTATGGAAGGCAAAAGGACAAAAGACGAGGTAATTGGAATCGTATTCTCAAAGCTTAAGCCGGATGCAAATAGTGTTTTCGCAGACATAGGCTGCGGAACCGGAGCGGTTTCGGAATTTTTTGCAAGATTCGTGAAAAAGGTCTATGCAATTGAATGCGACGATGACACTTTCGAAGCTGCGAAGGAAAGGCTAAAGAAGTATGAAAACGTAGAGGTGATAAAGGCAGATGGTTTTGAATTCTTAAAGGATCGCGAGTTGGACATAGTTTTCTTCGGGGGAACGAAGGAAATTGAAAAAATGCTCGAGGTTTGCAAAGCGAAGCGAATTGTTGTGAACGCTGCGAGAATCGAGGTTGCGACAGAAGTGATGAAAAAGATGAAAGAGCTCGGAATCTTTAAAGAAATGATAATTGCGAACGTCTCGAGGAGCTATGAGCTCGCTGGGTTGACAGCGTTCAAAAATGAGAACCCAGTTTTCATAATCTTTGGATCAAGGGAATAGGACCTCAGTGGTTTCACCAAACTTAAACTTTGGAAAATTCTTTCTCTTCGCTTTCAGCAACCCGTGGGCAAGAATTGGTAAAGCTATGGTTGCGTCAACGAAGACTTGGACCTTTCTACTCTTGTAATTTATCTTACCCCAACTTATGCCTTCTTCGAATGTGCAACCGCTTAATCCGCCGAACTGTGGGGAATCTGTTGTGATCTGGATCGCGTAATCGTGTCCTTCGACTTCGTAGCCTTTAAGCCTCGCAACGACTTCTGTTTGTTGGATAAAGTTCTTCGGAACTCCACCACCAATGTATACAACGCCTGTTTTCTCAGACTTGACTACGATCTCTGTTAATTCCTCAACGTCTTTTATCGTGTCAACGACGCATCTCTTCCTCGCCAGCGATGCCCCGATTCCGATTGAGCTATCTGCAATCGCTGGGCAGAAAATTGGAACTCCTTCTTCGATAGCTGAGACCAATATGGAGTCTTCTTTTGCTTCTTTTCTCACCCTTTCAGCAATTCTTTCGAGTATTTCCCTTGACGAAAGTGTACCCTCAGATTCTTCAAAGATCTCGGAGATCATGAAGTCTATCTCGTTGAACTCCTTTTCACGGGCGAAGACATCGTAAATCCTGTCGATTCCCTCTCTGAAGAGTTCCTCATCGCTCACAAGCTCGTGTCCAAGGTAGTGCTTGAAACCCAAAGCCTCGTGGACGTCGTGGAAAAGGTTTGCTCCAGTGGAAACCAAAACGTCTATGAATCTATTTCTTATGAGCCAGGCAATGATTTTTCTCATCCCTGCGGGAACCATTGCTCCAGCGAGACCCATTAGAATCGTTATCTTCTCCTCTTTTATCATTTCAAGCCAGATTTCAAAGGCTTCTCCGAGCTTTCTACCTTGAAATCCGGTTTTGCTCATCGATTTAAGCAGATCAAAAAAATCTCGATCCTTAACCTCTACTGGAACCGTTGGGTGCATCATATTACGAACACTGCAGCGGACACAACTGTGGTGAACTCGTTCTCACCAACTTCTGCAACCGCTGTTACGTTGAAAGTCTTTGCAGGTTCTATGTCGAACGCAGTCTTTAGCATATACGCAGCCATTTCCTCAGCATGCCTTCTTTCTTCGCCGTTGCAATAACCGTGATACTCCGTTAGATATCCATTGAGATTCGTGTTCTCTGGAATTGCGACGCCGACGCTCGCAAATATCTTCTTTCCCGCTTCGCAACTCGTCATTCTGGACATCACACAGAACACTATTTGCCCGGGAAATAGTTCCTTCAGTCCATCCTCTCTCGCTGTGATCTCACAGCCCGGTGGGAAGATGCTGCTAACCGTGACCAAGTTGAACTTCTCTATCCCAGCATCCCTTAGTGCGAGTTCGAAGCTTACCAACGCATCCTGGTGTCTACCAATCCCCGAAGTGAAGAATACTTTCCTAGGGATCAGTTTTCCATCCGAAGCGCTGGTAAACCCAGTAACTTTGCCAGTGCTCTGTTTGTATTCGACCAAACCCAATTCAGATGTCCCGAACATTTCCATTCACTGCTCGATACAATATTATTTGAGTATTTAAGCTTTACTATTAGTTAAGGTGCTGGAATCGAGAGAAGTTGAGTAAAATCCATTCAATTTTGAAAAGGAGCTCTTTAAAAGAGATTAGAAAAAAATATAAAATATATAAATATAGATCTTGAGTTTCGTTTAAACGAATCTTAGCCTCGAGATAACCGTTTAAACTAAATTTCGCACGAAAACATCCGATCTTGCTGGATTTAATTCATATATACTCGATAAAAATATCTATTTTCTTCGTCGTGGCGATCAAATCGTTCCTACCTCAAACTTGGCTACGGGATTTTTTGCTTTTCATTCCAAATTTGCTGAAAATAGCCCTTCTCGATTAAAAGTGCAAAAAATTGCAAAGATCTAAAAGAAAAAAGATATATTTTGCAGTTTCAAAAAAGTTGCGGTGATCGAAACCTGGGAAGAGTTGGTTGTTTTCGAAAGGGAGCTTGGGAGGTTCATCGAATTAGTTGAAACTGATCCAAAAATCAAAAAAGCCCTAAAATACGTAATTTCTGCAGGAGGAAAACGAGTTAGACCGGTTATAGTGCTATTAGCCGGAAAGATATGCGGTGGAAGTTACGAAAAGCTCATGAATCTCGCCTTGGCGGTTGAACTCATTCACACCGCTAGCCTCGTGCACGACGACATAATAGACAAGGCTAGATTGCGCAGAAATAAGCCAGCGCTTCATGTTGAATACGACTTAGCCCTCGCAATCGTTCTCGGGGACTGGTTGATCTCAAAGTCTGTCGAACTGACTGCGGTTTACGGCAAAGAGATCATCGAAGAGTCCGCAAAGGCTGGAATGATGATGAGTGAAGGGGAGATAATGGATTACTACAGCGTGAAAGAGAATTTTGATGAAAAAGACTACTTCAAATGCATAGAAAAGAAAACCGCAGCTCTTTTTGCTTACTCCGCAAAGACTGCTGGAAAAATTGCCTCTAACGATGAAGAGTTGGCTCAAAGACTTTACGACTATGGATACAACCTCGGGATGGCTTATCAGCTCGTAGACGATCTCCTTGAATACGTGAACGCTCTAAAAGACAAAAGATCGGATTTTGAGTCCTACACGTTGCCACAGATCTATGAAGAAAAGTTTGGCTCAGAAGTTGCCCTGAAAAGAGTTCTCTCAAAGATACAGGAGTTCTCCGAGCAGAGCATTTCAAGCTTGAATTGGTTTAGAGATTGCGAAGAGAAGGAGAAGTTGATAAAAATAGTCGATTACATGACCAAAGATATCCTAAGCCAAAATGGCTTATCTCTTGAGCTTTCTGAATAATCGGACGTTGTTTTCCAGCACTTTTTTCCAATCAAAAATCCCCGCTCCTCTCGCTATTTTCTCCGCGATCGAATCGTCTATTATATCCGACGGCGAGTGCGCGTCTGTGTTCAAGACAAGTTCACATGAAAACTTTTCCGCTAACCTTGCAACGTGACCGTTAGCCAAGCAGTGCCCTTTTCTTGCGGATATCTCGAGGAAAATCCCATTTTCCCTCGCCTTTTCCGCTTCTTCTTCGCTCAAAATTCCGGGATGAGCTAAGACGTTTATCTCTTCCTCGAGTGCAAACGAGTTTGTTCCTTTCGCAACTGGTTCCACGATGGTTTCTCCATGCACTATCACTATCTCTGCCCCCTCCCTCCAAGCGAGCTCCACTGCTCTACCGATTAGCCTTGGAGGGACGTGCGTGATTTCAACACCTATCAGAAAATCTATTTCGAAATCGAATTCTTTCAGTTTGGAAAGGTTCGATAGGATCATTGGAATTGTTGAAAAATCTGCGTGATCTGTTATCGCAACTCCTTCGTTTCCCCTTGAAGCCATTCGTCTTATCAGCTCTGCTGGGATTAGCTCGCCGTCGCTAAAGGTTGAGTGCGTGTGAAGATCGATCATGCGAAAGAATTAATATTCAGGAGATAACCTTTTCCCATGTCAGGGATTCGTCGACTCGTCCTCGATGTTCTTAAACCACACGAGCCGTCGAACACATACTTCGCATTAAAGCTTAGCGAGATCGAGGGAGTCGAGGGAGTAAACATAACACTTCAAGAGATAGATCAAGAGACAGAATCCGTGAAAATAACGCTTGTTGGAGAGGATTTAGACTATGAAGAAATAAAGGATATGATTGAAACGCTCGGCGGAGTTGTGCACAGCATCGATGAAGTGGTTGCGGGCAAAAGAATTGTTGAATCCGTCAAGACTGAGCAGAGCTGAAGAATCTTATAAAGGCTAAACTGAGCTCAAAGAGTATTATCATCGGCATTGCGAGCATCGTCTGTGTAAAGACGTCAACTGTAGGTGTTGCAATCGCTGCGAGGACGAAGAAGAGAACATAAGTGTGTCTTCGGTAGTATTTGAGGGTTTCATACTGCACAACTTTGTTGCGCACGAGAAAGAACATTACTACGGGGATTTCAAAGAAGAAGCCAAAGAGCAAAATCATGAAGAGGACGAAGGTTACGAATTCTGACAAAGAATACAGAGGGGTGACACCATATGAGAGCGTTAGTTCGTGAAGAAACTTTACTATGAGGCGGACGATGAAGAAACCGTAAACGCAACCCAAGATAAACAGCGCAAGAGCTGAGATTGCATAGTATTTCACCGAAACCCTAAGCCACCCCCTTGTCTTGAGGGTCTTTGCCAAAATTGCCAAAACATAAGGGATTGCGCAAGCTATACCGAGTGCAATGGAGATCTTGAGACTTAAAACAATGGCCTCGAGAGGGGTTAAAACCACTGGTCCGAGAAAAGAGGTTGCAAGCCTCGAAAGCGTTTTTGTCTCCTCGTAAACCAAGGTCATGTTCGAAGGGTCTCTCTCCAACTTTTCCGCAATCTCTTTTAGCTGTTCTGCGAACTCTCTAACCTCTTCTTCTTCGATCTGCGGATACGGGAACGTTTCCTTGATTACAAAAGATATCAAATTTCCGGAGAATGGAAAAAATGCAAAGCTAACAATTGCTATAATTGCAACGATCTTGAACAGGTTTTTTCTCAGTTCAAGGAGAAAGTTAGCCCAATCCTTGGCTTCCAATAAAACACCTCAAAGGCAGTAAGTCTCAGAGACGAATTGCTGTATTCCGAGGATTGTGTTCCTAATAAAGAAGTCTTCTCTCTTTTTTATGTCTTCATCGAGAAGGTGGTAGTTTGAAAATTTCGAGTCCTTCTCGAGCAGTTCTTCCTTTGCAATTTTCGCAACTCTCTCTTCCTCCTTTATCTCCTTTTTGCACAGTATGTCGTAAATCGTCGACACCCAAAGCTTTAACTGCTTCATAGCCCTTTCTGCAATTTCCAAGCTGTCTTTTTTGAAGCCAAAGTGTCCAAAACAAACTCTCTTACTCCCTATTGCTCGTAGTTTCTCAATAGTGTCGATCGCAACTTCGTATTTGAACTTCGGCGGAGTCGCGGGACGCAGATAGTAGTCGTTTTTCAACGGCATGTGAACGCCGAAGGCTTCACCTACGAATAAGAACTCGCCAAACAAATAGCTCTGATGATGTTGTGCGTGCCCAGGGGTGGCTAAGATTTCAACTTCCTTTCCCGCAAACGAAACTTTTCCATCGTGGATTTTTTCCTCGCTAATACCTCTGGGCTCCCCATAAACCTCTGCAATTTTCCCCAGCGCTTCAAGTGAGGCTTTCCATAACTTTTCTGGATTCACGATGTGTTTTTTGCCTGCTTCATGGACAACAACGCTTGCATCAGGATACTTTTCGAGGATCTCCGCAATCCCACCAGCGTGGTCCAAGTGGATGTGTGTGAGTAGAACAAATTCGACCTTTTTTATCTTCAAGTAGTTTAGAGCTTCGATTAGCCTCGGAATCGTCGCCTTTGGACCAACGTCGACGAGTATCGCTCTATCTTCGTCTTTGACAACCCAACAGCTTATGAACTTCCTAAATCCCTCGAGCTCTTGTGGGAGATCTATGAGGTAAAGGTTGTCCGCGACTTCGATGATGTTCATACCAACAATTGTCGGGGGATCTAATATCTTTTTCTATCCCAAAGAGTTTTCGCTTCTCTCTCGTTCAACTTGCTAATCGCCAAAAAATCATCGAAGTTGTCACAAACGCTCGCAATCCCTTCCAAAAACAGCTTCTCGTATTCTTCCTTACTCACCCCAAAGTAGTCCTTTTCGCTCGTTCCCCTCCAAAAAACACGATTTCTTTCGTCCTCAACGAGGATGTCTGGTGAAGAAAATGGAGCGCCGTAGTAGTAGGGCAAGAAATCCTCTTTCCCTATATTTCTTCTTATGAACCTCGTCAGGTCTAAGAGCAAAATTTTTCCTTTGCTTAAAACCGCTTCGTAGTCTTCCCAAGGGTTATAAAGGTAGCCAAGCTTGAAGATCTCGTAAAGAAGCTTTGCAGTGGATTTTATGCACTCTCTTGCAAGATCTTCGCGCTTCATGGAAAAACCTTCCCGGAACTCAGACAGTGGCAAGCCCTCGACCCACTCTTGTAACATGTAATCCTGCGAAATTACCAAAGGCTTAGCTATGTTCTCTATTTTTGGAAAATCGATTTCTCTAAAATCTTTGATCGGAGAATTCGGAGAAAGGATGTTTAGAGCGAACTTCTCGTTGTCCGCAAAAACTTCGAACACGTAGTATCTGACCCAAGCGGACGCAAGCTTAACGCTGACTTCATCGAAGTCGAACTCTGCGAGAATTTCCAATATCTTCTTTTCCCAATTTCTCTTCCTCTCCTCCCTCGTAACTCCAAAAAGAGCGTATTTTGGCAACCGAACTGTGACTCCCCAGCAAACAAGCGAATCGTCGCCAATGCTGTCGTCAAACAGAACCTTCATATGGGAATTCGAGGTTTTCCATCTTCAAGTCTGGGACTGTCCTCAATAGTCCTGTTTTTCCGCATTTTGGACACTTGACAACCAGAATTTTCATCTCAAACTCTGAAAACCTACGTTTAAACGTCCCTCTCTCCTCTTTCACCCTTTCCAAAACGCAACCACATGTTGGGCAAGAAACTTCCATGAAGCTAATATTGCGATTCGCTTATTAGTTTTGTGGAGTTCAATCCGTTTCAGAAAAAATATAGGAAAGGAGAGAGAAGGGTTGCAATCGTATATCCAAATCGCTACATAGGCGGAATTACAAATTTGGGGCTTCAAATTCTCTATTCAAAGATCAACGAAGTCGCATACTGTGAAAGGTTCTATTCAGACGTTTTCGGTGGATTAAGGAGTGTCGAGACGGGTAGCAAGCTCTCCGACTTTGAAGTTGCGCTTTTTAGCCTACAGTATGAGACAGATTACTTCAAAGCAGTCGAGATTATAAGGAAGAGCGGTTTTCAAGGGATCAAAATCGCTGGCGGACCTTGCGTAATGGAGAACCCTAAACCATTGCTGAGATTTTTCGACGCTTTCTTTATCGGCGAGGCTGATGATAGGATTCAAGAGATCGCCCTCGCAAAAAACTTAGAAGAGCTTTCGGAGATCGAAGGCATTTACACGGGCAAGGAAGAAAAGGTAAAAAGAGTTTATTGCAAGCTTGAAAAGCATATAGAAGAGGAGATCATAGGCGATGGTGCTTATGGAAGATCTTTTATCCTTGAAATCGGGAGGGGTTGCGTTAGAAAATGTAGTTTTTGCCTTGTTCGCCAAATCTATGCTCCGCCAAGGTGGAGAGGGGTCGAAGACTTACCTGAGATTAAGGGTGTCAAGAAGGTTGCGATCGTCGCTCCTTCGCCAACTGATCACCCAAAGTTCAAAGAGATCGTTCAAGAACTATCTGAGCTTGGATTCGAAGTTTCTCCTTCTTCAATAAGAGCGAGCGCTATCGACAAAGAGCTCGTAGAAATATTAAAGCTCGCTAAAGTAAAAACTCTAACCCTTGCACCCGAAACAGCGTCACCAAGGCTTTCAGAGTTCTTAAGAAAAGAGATAAGCCATGAAGAGCTAAGAAACGCAGTAGAACTTAGTGCTGGAAATTTTGAAAAGCTCAAACTCTACTATATGATTGGAATTCCCGGGGAAAGTGTTGAAGACGTTTTAAAGATCGTCGAAAACGCTGTTACGTTCAAAAAAAGCTTTCCCAAAGTTGAGATCTCTGTGAACCCGCTCGTTCCAAAGCCACACACACCGCTACAATGGTTTGGGTTTGCAGATCTCAGCGAACTCGAAAACAAGATCTCGATACTTGAAAAAGAGTGTAAAAAACACGGAATCGAGTTTTCAACGCCAAATCTGAAAGAATTTGTGATACAAACAATTCTTGCCCGTGGAAATGAGATGGTTTCAGATTTGCTTCTTGGAAAAAACTATAGAGAATTTCTCGAGTTTTTAAACCCCATAAGTCCTGAGGGCGAGTTGCCATGGGACTTTATAAATCACGGATATAAAAAATCCAAACTTCTGCGCGAGTTCCTAAGGCTCACTGAAACTTTGGACAAACCTTATAAACAGTTCGAAGTATAAAGCCCCTTAGGGCCGGTAGCTTAGCCAGGAAGAGCGCGGGACTCTTAATCCCGCAGTCGTGGGTTCAAATCCCTCCCGGCCCGTTTTTTGTCGGATTTGAGCATTTTCTTGACTTTTATTTAACAAAGAAGTCTTTTTCTTGCTTTTTTTCTTTGCTTTGAAGGCCTTGAAAGTGAAGTCTCCAGCACGCTCAACTAAGGTGACCTCAAACTATAATGGTTATTGCCGAGAAAAAAGTTGTGAGCAGACTCAAGGAAAAGGGCTTCAAAACCCTTCAGAAGCAAATGTAGCCAAGGATCTAAGATTCGGTTTTATTAGATTTAAATCGCTCTTTCGACCTATTTCAAGCGTAGGCAGATTCTTGGATTCTATAAAGCTATTTTTTGTTTAAAAATCTTCGAATTTCTGATGTAATCAGATTTCTGCTTTTTTTCCGATGCTCTTAGCCCTGAAATAACCCAAGGTCTTTTTCAAGCCCTTAAGCTTTTCCGAAGCTTTTTAAGCCTGTAAGCTTCTTAGTTAGAGTGCAAAGATTTCACTACCTCACTCACACTATCCTAAGAGTCTTATCTACGAATTTTTCCGCGAGCTTCGCGTGCTTTTCTTCATCTTTCACGAGTTCTCTGAGCTTTTCGACATCGTTACCAAGCACGTCGGAGAATTTTTGGATCATCTGCTCGTATAACGTCTTTGCACTACTCTCAATCTTGTAAATTTCGTTGAAAAACCTTTTATCTCGGAAATCAAATTCTTCGACCTTTTTCTCGATCTCAATTCCGAGATTTTTTGCTATTTCTTCGATCATCGCCTTGTGCTTCTCAGAATCAGCTATTAGTATAAAAAGAACCCTTTTCTGCTCTTCATCCATCGTTTCGATGAAGGCTTTGAAATTCGCCTCGCTTTCGAATCCCGCTTCAACTCTGTAGGCTTTCTCCAGCATCCCCTTCAACACGGTTTTTGGATCCATGAGCTCTTTATTTTTTGATCAAGATAAATCTTTCTATATTCGTCAATTCAATCAACCTTTGGAGCGTATTCGATGTAGAGATATGGTAGAGTGCTGGCGTTAGTATTTTCCTTCGAGTTGAACTGAATTCTCGTATTTTGATTCTCATTACTCGACTTTATGCACCATCCGTAGTTTGGAGTGCCATCAACAAATGCCTTAACATCACTCGTCACATTCCATCCAATATATAGATTATTCGTTGTTGGGGGCGTAATACTTGCGGTCGGATTAGCTGAGAAACTTGGCTGATTATTCCATCTAATCGTTGTTTCAGACCAGTCTGTTAAAACTCTGTGGGCTCCAAGAGCAATATTTGTCGGAGTTCCGGTGTGCCCACTCTTGTAGAGGTAAAGCGTTGCATTTAGAATTTTCGCATCGCTCAACTCTTGGGGTAGAGCGAATTTTATGAAGGTCCGAGTGATTCTCCAAGATGTTGTTGTGGTATATCCCGCATAAAGGAGACTCAAAGTTCCATAATTCGTGTTGTTACTTCCAGATCTAACGTAGGAGTCGAAAATCTGCGACTGATCTCTTATCTCGATCACTTTTACAACTCCAACATCAATGTAACTTTCTGGACTGCACGCATTTTTGTCGTCGCAGGCTTTTGCATAGATCCTTACCACATGCCCCTCCTCGCCCGTGGTTACCGTGTATGTATTCGTGGTGCTCCAATCTCTCAGCAATCTTCCATCGCTGAAATCGTAGAATTTGTAGTAATAAGTTATTGGATCACCGTCCGGATCTGTTGAGCCATATGCGGTTGCTGTGATCGTCTCTCCACTGCGGTAGTATCTCTTGTCAGTCGAAATCGATGGTTGTGTTGGTGGTCTGTTTCCGGGAGCAACATTCGTTACAGTTATGTTCAAAATTCCAAAACTATTTCCAACAATCGCAGCTATTGCAGAGGTCCCGTTCTCCAATGCAGTTAGATTCACCTTAGCCCATCCCGTGCTGTTTGTTACACTATCTTTTGAATTGATGTTAAGGACTGAAGTATTGTTGATTGTGAAGTAGATCGGAATTTCGGGCATGGGAGAACCAAAGGCTGTGAAAATGACTTTCGCAAAGAAGTTTGTCTGATTCCCAATTTGTGAGACATTCCATGTGTAATCACTTATCACAGCACCATCAAGATATTTATACCAATTTATTTCTAAAGCTCCTCCCCCACCTCCTCCGCTTGGTATGGACCTTACGGCTATGTTAAAGACGCTCGTTGAGCTATCAGTATTGAACGAAACTTCGCAGTTTCCAACTTTGCTTGCGTAGAAGTTATACCACACCTCTCCAAATTCATCGCTCCTAAGGACTAAGCTTTCTCCGCTGCATGAGTCTTCTAAGTTTATCAATCTTCCTTTTACGGCTCCGAATTCACTCACAAGTCTCACACCAAGTGTTACGGTTGAACCTAAGAACACTTCCTGAGTTAAAGGTGTTATGTTCATGAACTCTAAACTAAACTCTTCAGGCGCAAAAACGTCGCTGGTGTATACTTTGAAGAGGGAGATCGACAGAGTCACATTATTTGCCTGTATCGTTATGTTTCTTCCCTCTCTCACAACGCTAAGACCTGCTAAGGACAGTATCTCTTCCCAGCGTTCAGCAGTCTTTTCATTGTAGCTTTCAAACGTTATACTTCCACTGAAGACGTTTTTACCAGTCGTTATCGGAACGAGCACAAGCGTCGCATCTTCAGTTGTCGCAAAAGTTGTAAATTCTGCTTTTATTATGTTGAGGTTAATTTCGTTTTCATTTCTTGAAAAAATTTGGCCAGACTCAACCAAGGCTATGTCATTTTCGAGTCTAAAAACTGCTGAATGTTCGTAAACGAGTTTTGACCTCGAGGAATATAGGTAATTCGGCTCAAGAATGATTGCAGAAGTCTTCGTATTCATGGTTTGCGTTCCAGCGATGTTTATGCTTAAATCTATCGTAGAAATCGTTGTAGAAGCCTTTTGAGGAGAGAAGAGGATGTAGTAGTTTGGATAATCAACACCCGCTTTTAAAACAACCTTGAGTGGGTTCTCATTTAAGTTCGAAATGGCTTCGCTAGCCTTTACAAAATCGTATTTAACTGTAGTGAAGTGTCTTCTTTCGACTGCTTTATTCCACTCAGGCACTGCTGTAGACTGTAAGATCCCGATCATTCCCATTAATATTGCCATTAGCAGAATGAAACCTATAAGCGGTGAAACTCCCTTGTCACCCCTGTTTGTTTTTGCACTCATATGAAGTTATTTACTCTTTAAAATTTTAAATGTTTCTGTTGCAATCCTGGAGATATCTAAAGCACTGAGGTAAAGAGAAACCCAAAAATGCGTGTTTTGACACTCTATGTTTGTGGAAAGAGGAGCAAAAAGGTCTTTGAACAAACTGTTCAGTTTTTCTTGACAACAAACGAAGGATTAGAGTATTAGCCAAAAAAGTTTTAAATCTACTCCGGAACGTTTAGCATGAACTATCGTATACTATCAAAACCGAGCTACAGTTTATTGGAGATAGAGCTTGCGGATGGTGAAGAAGTTCTCGCTGAGCCCGGGGCGATGGTCTACATGAAAAACGTCGAGCTTTCTCCTACGATGAGGGGCGGAGTTCTTGGAGCGATGAAGCGAAAGTTCCTTGGCGGCGAATCTTTTATAATAAATCGATACATATCAAAGGGAAAAGGTCTGCTTGGGTTGGCCCCATCTTATCAAGGCGACGTAACGAACATAAAGCTCTCTGGCAGAATCTATGCTCAAAGCGGCGCTTTTTTGGCGTCGTCGCCAACTGTAGACATCGACATTAAATGGGGAGGTGCAAAGACGTTTTTCGCTGGAGAAGGACTTTTCTTGTTGAAGATCGAGGGCTCAGGAGATCTTTTCCTTTCGTCCTTTGGTGGAATAGAAACACTCGAGGTCGATGGAACCTTGAGCGTTGACACTGGACATGTGGTTGCGTTCGAAGACTCGCTCGACTTCAAGATTCGTGGTGCTGGTGGCTTAAAAGCGACTTTTTTGAGTGGTGAAGGTCTTGTAGCAGAGTTTAAGGGAAAGGGCAAAGTTTGGATACAAACGAGATCAATTTCAGAGTATATTGGATGGCTGTCCTCTCTATTACCTTCAAGGGCAAGGCAGTAGCATGAACGTGGCTGAAGTATTCGTAAAGGCTTTGAGCGATCTTGGAGTCAAAAGGATCTACGGAGTAATAGGCACTTCTCTGATCGATTTCATCGACGCACTCTACGATTGCAAGGAGATTCGATACATCTCTTGTAGGCACGAGCAAGTCTCAGCTTCGATGGCGGATGCGGAGGGAAGAATTACCGGTTTTCCAGGGGTTGCAATAGCCCACGGCTCTCCTGGAGTCCTTAACTCAGCGATAAGCATTGCTAACGCATACAAAGATGGCTCGCCAATGGTTCTCATCAGTGGCTGTGTTTCGAGGGCTTTGAAGGGAAAGAATCCAATGCTTGAAGCGAATCAGTTTGAGATGATGAGGCAGATCACCGCAAAGAGTTTTATGGTTGAAGAGGCGAGGGATGTGTCAAGGACAATTTACGAAGCTTTTTCAGTAGCGATAAACAAGAGTTCTCCAGTTTACGTCGAGATTCCCGAAGATGTTTGGAGCGAAGAAAGTGAGTATGAAAATATCGGCTTGAGCATTTCGAGAAGAGAAGCCCATGGTGATTTAGTCTCTAAGGCTTTAGAAATCATTGAAAGCTCGAAAAAGCCATTGATCCTCGCTGGATACGGTGTGAACAGCGAAGAAGGCTCGAAAGCGCTAAAGAAGCTCGTGGAGAAAACGGGGATCCCAGTTGTAACAACTGGAAATGGGAGAGGTGCGATGGATGAAAACCATGAGCTTTGTTTTGGGAGAACTGGCTTTGGGGGAGGGTCGATTCACGCAGATAGAGCCTTGAAAAACTCAGATTGCGTTATCTGCCTCGGTTGTCAACTTTCAGATGTTACGACCTACGGTTTCACTTGGTTACCGTCTGGAAAAGTTATCGCAGTCACACTCGATGAAGAGGCTAAGAAAAAGTTCCCATACGATCTCTTTGTTCACACAGACGCGGTTGATTTCACGAAAAAGCTGAGCGAGGAGACCTCTCACGAAGTCGATAAGAGCTGGGTGGAAGAGATAAGGACTTGGCAAAAAGAATGGAACGAGATGCTCGATAGATTCACAGCCATAGATCATGGTTTGACGAATCCATCACTCTTTTTCAGAAAGCTAAACGAGAAGATCCAAGATTACGTAATCTGCGCCGGTCAGGGAATGCACGTTTTGTATGTGAACGCATACCTAAAGATAAGATCCCCAAGGTCTTATTTAGCCACAACGAACCACGGTGCCATGGGCTTTGGCTTTCCAGCGGGCATTGCAGCAGCTCTGCTCGGCAAGAAGTCGATCGCGGTCGTTGGAGATGGGGAGTTCATGATGACAATCCAAGACCTCGAAACCGCGGTTCGAGAAAGGATACCTGTGAAAGTGATTGTCGTCAACGACAACAGCTATCGAGTCCTTTACTTCAGGCAGAAGTTCCAAAAGGGTGGAAGAGTTTACGGAACACTCCACTCAAATCCAGATTTTGCGAAGCTCGCAGAAGTCTTTGGTGCTGAAGGCATAGCGGTGGAGAAGAACAGCGAGATAGAAGAGGGTATAAAAGTCATGCTCGAAAGCGATAAACCATTTGTCCTCGACCTTCGCATAAGCCCAGAATCTTTCGCACCTTTCAACTTCGAAGCAATCAGATAGTCTTCGACCTCGAATACGTGTATAGAACTCTGTGCAACGCAGTTAAATGGCTCAGGGTTGCGATGAGCAAAACGCCTTCGTAGAGGAAACCCGTGATCATTGCGAAGAAAAGGATAAGCATTCTCTCTCCCCTTTCCGCGATTCCGACGTCACATCTTTCGATTATTTTCTCCGCTCTTGCCCTTGTATAGCTCACAAGCAAAGCACCGCTCATCGCAAAGCTTACAACAAGCCAGTCAACGCCGTGGATTCCGAGGGCTATGAAAATCAGGACGTCGACGTATCTGTCTATGACTGAGTCGAGAAAACCACCAAATGCCGTCACCATTTTCTGCGTTCTCGCAACCACTCCATCCAAGAAGTCGAAGATTCCGCTGATCAATACAAACATCGCGCCGAGGATTATTTCATGCCTTATGATAAGAAAAAAAGCCAGAAATCCGAAGAAAAGTCCGAGCAAGGTTAGTTGATTCGGTTTAAAGCGTTTACCAATGACACTTGCCACTGGCTTCGAGATCTCAGTGACAAGAGGTTTTAGCTTGCTGAGCATGGAATAAGTCTATCTTGGTTTTTTAAAATTTTGTCATCAATCACCAAAGGTTATCACTGGACTCGTTCCAATTCTCTTTGCGCCCATGTTGCGAAGAGTGGGTTTTAGAAACTTAACCTTTGACTTGTCCACGATTATGTGCACCGCTGCTGCGCCTTTTGCAAGCGGAGAAATCGTTGGATCAAAACCTTCATTCGTCAAGTATTTCACGATCTTCTTTAGATTTTCCTCCTCCGGGACGTTGAAGTATAGGCTCACGAGGTTTTTAGAGTTTATGACCTCTTTTATATCGGTCACGAGGTTCTCCAAGATCTCCCGTTTTTCCTCATTTTCCAGCGATTGGCAGTTTGCAATAAACACTGAGTGGACTTCTTTCAGCACGTCTATGATCTTGCACCTATTCTCCTTTAAAGTAGTTCCGAATTCAGTTACCTCGATTATTAGGTCAGCTTCTGGCATTGGGGGTAGAATAGAAGCCTCGGTTTTTCCAATAGGATCAAAGACGACTGCGTTCAATCCGTGCTTTTCTGCGTAGTTCTTAGCGATTTCGGGAAATTCTGAAGCTATGTAGATCTTTTTGTTCCCTACTACAGCTTTAAAGTCCTCGATAGTCCCAACGTTTGGATAGACTTCTTCAGAAATCGCCACAACGAGCTTTGTAGGGCGAAGCGGTAAAGTGTCGAGGATAACGACGTTCTTGAGCTCCGTCTTGAGCTTCCAGTTCTCCAAGATATCCATCCCTGTGATTCCCGCGTCACCTTTTCCTAACTCAACGTATAGGGGCATTATCTGCGGACGAACTTGTTTGAAAACGATCTTTGGGTGATCCACGTCGATCAAGTAACCTCTTTCAGTCTTTCCAAGCCTATAGCCCGCGCTTATCAATGCATCCCAGATTGGTCTTTCGAGATGACCGTCAGGAAAGTAGACTTTGACGAACATGCAGAGCCTTGAACTTTGCTTAATAAAAACTATTCGATCGCATTACCGATTGCTATGTTTGTAGCAAATGAAACCGCAGACAAGCCGGTCCTTTCACAGAAATCTATTGCAGAATCGAAGATCGCAGCCTTCGAAACTATTAGCGGAATTCCAGCGTTTGCGCACTTCATTGCAATCCCAAGCGAAATCCTTCCAGAGACAACAAGAAAAGATTCTTGCAGATTTGCTTTGTTCAACAATGCGAGTCCAATTGCTTTATCAACCGCGTTGTGTCTGCCCACGTCGTGGG
>JBKBUO010000003.1:34343-35898 GCA_046290005.1 Archaeoglobaceae archaeon
AAGATTCTTGCAGATTTGCTTTGTTCAACAATGCGAGTCCAATTGCTTTATCAACCGCGTTGTGTCTGCCCACGTCGTGGGTTCTGAAAAATCTGTTTTTCTCAATCACGACTGCGATGTGGTAGCCACGCGTTTTCTTGTATTCTTCCACCTCGAGAAGGTTGAGGTAGTTGCGAAGCTCTTCTACTTTGAACCTTATCTTGCTCTCGATTCTCCCTTCAAAAAGACTTCTGACTCCGATGCAACCTGATGTGTGGTATTTTATCTCAGCGTTCTTTGAATTCGTATCTATAAAGACGATGTCCTCATCGACCTCGACCTTCAGATCTTCAACCTTCTTTGCGATCCCCTCTGAGATCGCGAAACCTATGGCGAGCTCTTTTAGCATCGTTGGTGTGCACATAAGATAGTGAGGTCTTCCATTTATTAGGAGCATTATCTCCCTTTCTTCCGCAATTTCAAGCATTTCTCCGATCTTTCTTATCACGTTTCTCACGTAGGAATTGCGCTTAAAAAGGTTGCCTCAAAGCCCTTAAATATCGACGCTTGGCTTCGAATGTGAACAGTCTTCCACTCTTTGCTTCGATACTCATAGCCTTGTTACTTTCGAGAAAGATCGGAATCGGTTTCTCTCTTCTCATAGCTTCGCTTTTTCTCGGAATCTCAACCTTGGGGCTCAACTTCGACTTGATTAGATGCTACTTTCAATTACAAAGCCTCGAGATTATGGCGCTCGTCTTTTTCACCTACTCTCTTGCAAACCTCATGGACAAACTGGGAATGCTCGAAAAGATTTCGGAATGGCTGAACGACTGCTTTGGCTCTGTAAGCGTTGCGTTGATACCGCTCGTCATCGGTTTAATTCCGATGCCCGCTGGAGCACTTGTTTCGGCTTCTATGCTCTTACCTATTATCAGAAATGCGAAGATATCCGCCGAAAGGTTGACGGTCATAAACTACTGGTTTCGCCACGTCTGGACTCCAGTCTGGCCACTTTATCCATCGGTCATCATAGCCTTGGCGGTTCTCGCGGTTGAATACGGGTTCTACTTGCACTCTACGCTTCCAATTGCGATCCTTTCCTTCATTGCAGGGCTTTTTTTGTTGCAAAAGCTCAGCTTTAGCTTTAAGCCGAAGGAATTGGAAAAGGTCCTCCTGAACCTATACCCGATAATAGTCCTGATATCCCTCTTCTTGGTGACGAAGATGCTCTTACCATCGATATTGGTTTCCATAGCAATCGTTCTCCTTCACAAAAAGCCAAAGTTTGAGCTTTTAAAGCAAACTCTTAAGAAGTCGCTCGACCTTCGTGTTTTCGCTTTAGTTTTTGCGGTGATGGGATACAAGGAAATAATCCGAATCAGCAATTCTGCACAACTCCTTTACTCAGACCTCAGCTTTCTACCAGTTCAAATCACCGCTTTTGCAGTTTCGTTTCTCGTCGGATTTGCGACTGGAATAGAGATGAGCTACTCGTCGATTTCATTGCCCATATTCCATGACTTTGCTGAAGAGCAGAAGAATTTGCTCTTGCTCATAACCGCGGGTTTCTTTG
>JBKBUO010000003.1:35984-39934 GCA_046290005.1 Archaeoglobaceae archaeon
GCAGGTTTCTTTGGTGTTATGCTATCTCCTTTCCATCTGTGCTTTGCGCTAACAGTTGAGTTCTTCAGGGCAGATTTCGCGAAATGCTACAAGACACTTCTCAAACTCGTGATCCCGGTTGTGATCGTTCTCTTATTATTGAGCATGTTTTAATGATCTGCTTGGAATTAAAGCATGGGAGAGAAAATATGGGCTGTGAATCTGAAAATCTCTTGGAGACAAAAAATTTTAATCGAGAGGGCAACCGAGGACAAGGTGGTCCAATGCCAGTGCTGTGGTTGAGCGATGTGGATAAAAACGACATTCCTGTCGTTGGAGGGAAAGCTGCAAACCTTGGAGAACTTATGAGGATTGAAATTCCCGTTCCAGATGGATTCGTCGTTGATGCAAGAACTTTTAGAGATTTTATAAGCAGAACAGGGTTTAAGGACAAGATATACTCCTCTCTCAAGGGTCTTGACGTTGAGAACACGGAAGAGCTAAACAAAGTATCGGAAGAGATCAGGAAGATGGTTGCCGAGGCAAAGATACCAGAAGACATCGAAGTGGAAATAAGGAAGGCGTACAGGGAACTTGGAGATGGAAGAGATGTTTTTGTAGCGATAAGGAGCTCCGCTACCGCGGAAGATTTGCCGAGCGCGAGCTTTGCGGGACAACAGGACACATACTTGAACGTCAAGGGTGAAGATAACGTTGTTGAGAAGGTAAAAGCCTGCTGGGGCAGCCTTTTTACACCAAGAGCGATCTACTATCGAGTTCAAAAGGGATTTAGGCACGAAGACGTCAGCATCGCTGTAGTTGTGCAAAAGATGGTGAACAGCGAGAAAAGCGGTGTGATGTTCACGTCTCATCCGGTTACCGGGGAAAAGAAGTGCATAATCGAAGCAGTCTTTGGGCTTGGAGAAGCGATCGTCGGCGGACTCGTGACCCCCGACACATACGTTTACGACAGGGTCAAAAGGACACTTGAAGACGTGAAGATCGCAGACAAGAAGTTCATGATCGTCAGAAAGAACGGGAACGAGAAAGTTGAGCTCGGAGAAAAAGGAAAAGAGAGGGTTCTGAGCGATGAGGAGATAAAGAGGCTTGTGGACTTGGGGGAGCTCATAGAGGAGCACTATGGGAAACCACAAGACGTTGAATGGGCGATCGAGGGTGGAGAAGTATACATCGTCCAGTCAAGACCTGTAACGACAATAAAAGGGACTGTGGAGAAAGAAGAAGTTGCAGAGGTTGGAAAGATTATACTAAAAGGTCTTGGCGCATCTCCAGGAGTTGCTGCGGGTGAAGTCAAGATAGTTTCGAATGAAAGGGACATAGGGAAGGTGAGAGGAGGCGACGTCTTGGTTGCTGTGATGACAACCCCCGACATGGTCCCCGCGATGAAAAGGGCATCTGCGATCGTTACAGATGAAGGTGGCATGACTTGCCATGCTGCAATCGTTTCAAGGGAACTCGGAGTTCCAGCAGTCGTTGGAACCAAGAATGCGACGAAAGTTCTAAAAGATGGAACCTTTGTGACTGTAGACGGCGAAAAAGGGATCGTATACCTTGGAAAGCTTGAAATTGCGAAGAAGGAAGAAACGAAGTTTGGTATTGCGCCGATAATAACCGCGACTGAGGTTAAAGTCAACATCTCATTACCAGACGCTGCTGAAAGGGTCGCGAGGGAGACGAATGCAGACGGCGTTGGGCTGTTCAGAATTGAGCACATGATACTTTCGCTCGAGAAACATCCGATGAAGTTCATAAGGGATGGTGAAATCGATAGATACGTGGATCTAATCTACAGCGAGATGAAAAAGGTCGTGAAGGCCTTTTATCCGAAACCCGTTTGGATAAGAACCATAGACGCACCTACAGATGAGTTCAGGGCGATGGAAGGTGGTGAAGAGGAGCCAATTGAAGCAAATCCAATGCTCGGGTTCCGTGGTATAAGGAGAGACCTTGCGGAAGAGATGCACTTCAGAGCAGAGATGAGGGCGATAAAGAAGTTGATCGACGAAGGTTACAAGAACATCGGAATAATGCTTCCACTGATCGTGGTTCCAGAGGAGATAAGAAAGGCGAAGAAGCTCGCAGAAGAAGAGGGAATTCCGCTCGACGAAGTGGAATTTGGGATCATGGTCGAAACCCCTGCAGCTGCGTTGATAATCGAAGACCTAATAAAGGAAGGCATAGACTTTGTGAGTCTTGGGACGAACGATTTAACGCAATACACGCTTGCGGTTGACAGAAACAACGAGAACATCGCCTATCTATACGACGAAATGCACCCCGCGGTGATGAAGCTGATCGAGAGAACTATTAAGATATGCAAGGAGCACGGGGTTAAGACGTCGATCTGCGGTCAAGCCGGAAGTTATCCGGAGGTCGTGGAGAAGCTCGTAGAACTTGGCATCGACAGCGTTTCCGCAAATCCAGACATGGTCCACAAGATACGAGAAGTTGTGGCAAGGGTCGAGAGGAGGATAATTCTCGAGAAGCTTAGAACTCTGAAATAATTTTTAAAATTTTAATAGCCCGAAGTAGTAGAGCATGAGCGGAAAGATCAGACAGCCCATGCAGTTAACTCTTCTCACCCCAAGGTAGGCGGTCGAAAGCCCTACTGGAATCGAGATTGCGAATATTACGAGCCCAAAGATTCCGGTGAAAGCTAAAACGATTGCGATAAGGAAAGAGAAGACTAAAATCGATAGTTTTCTCGAATCAATCGAAGAAAGCTTCTTTGCAAATCCATAGCCTATCAAAATCGTTGCCAAGAATGCGAAAAGCCCGGAGATGATTGCAAGAACTGCGATCTGCAAGAAATCCGGAATTAGCTTTAGAGATTTCAACGCATCCGCTGCACCGCTACGGGTTCTTCCAGCAGTGATCAGCATAAAAAAGCAGAGGATAGCGTTTGCAGTGTTTGCTGAGCTCAAGGCAGAGACGTATTTCTCCTTTCCCTTCTCCCCAAGAGTTGCGAGGACCGTTGCGATTCCGCTACTTATTCCCGGGAAAATAGAAACGAAGAAGCCCGCTAAGGTGCCCCGAAAAACCGAGTATACATCGGGGAATTCGAAGAGAAGCCTTTGCTCTGGCAATTTTGCTGAGCTCAAGGTTGATAGAAGTAGAACAGGAGCGCCGAAGAGTCCTGTGAGCATTGGAAGCAAAACAGTCCCCCCAGGCGTTATTTCTGCCAAAGCCGAGTTTTTCAACGCCACAACTCCAAGAAATCCTGATACGAGAAAGACAAGGAGAGCGTAGAACCTTTTTCTCCACGCGGAAAGACTCCCCTCGAACTCCTCACCACGTTCGCTCATTGTAAGCAGAATCGAAATCGAGAGCAATACAAATGGCGTTATTTTTCTAAAGAAATCGTAGTTTTGACCAATGAAAACAGCGGTTGTGAATAAAGGAAGGCTTATAAAAACTGCGAGAAGCGATGAAACGCAAGAGATGCTCAAAGCAGCAAATCCCTTGCCCTCGAGAACCATTTCGTGCGTTGGTAAAACTGCGATTGCGGTATCTTCGCTCGGAACCCCTATGAAGATCGTCGGAACTATGTTTGTGATCGTGTAGGAAATCGCAGATGCTATGATCATCGCGACCAAGTCCTCTGGAGAGAGATAAAGGCTCAAAATCGCCGAATTTGCGACAATTATAGCTGAAAACGTGTTGCTGTGGATTCCGGGAATGAGTCCAGCGACAAAGCCGAGAATTGTTCCGACAAGGGCTCCGATTAACACTCGTGAACAAATGCCCAGGGTTTAAAAAATTTGTTATTCCAAATGCTGAACTAAAAACGCGCTGAAATTAGGCTCGAAAAACTTTTTAATTGATGTCCCAGAAAGCGAAGTCATGGCTATACCAGCGCTATTGCTCAGTATCGCCTTGGCTCTGATAGCTTTTCCCCATGCAGATAAGTTGTTCACGACCCCTGAAACTTGCTTAGAATGTCATATGGT
>JBKBUO010000039.1:0-13739 GCA_046290005.1 Archaeoglobaceae archaeon
TTAAGCTTAGCAAGTCTTCAAGAGGAACGTCGTGGAACTTCGTGTATACTTCGATGGTCTTTTCATCACGCTTCGCGATCAACTCTGCGAGTCCAATGATTGGAGTCCCGGTTACGTGGAAACCAAGGGGGAAAAGGACGTTGTAGCCCCTCATCCTCATGTATCTCGCAAAGGCGTCACCAATTGTGAAAGTTCTTGTATGCCCGGCGTGTAGGTTTCCATTGAGGTAAGGATAGGGAACTGTGAGGAAAAACTTCTTCTTTTCATTCGGTTCTGCTTCAAAAATTCTCGCAGACTCCCAGGCTTTTTGCCACTTCTCTTCGATCTCCGCAAACATAGCCTTAAGGAATTCAAAAGGGTTAAAAACTTATCTCAAAATGCGCCAGCGAGAAATCCGATCAAACCGAGTAGCATAGCGAAAAGCGTTTGCTTTCTGAACTTCGCAATGTCTTTTGCTTTCCTAAGCTTGTAGACGACGTTTAGAAAGAGAAAATCCGTTATTGCCACTGGAACGATGTATTTGAAGTCTAAGTATTCTTCGAGAGCAATTGGTGGGATAAAGCTTAGAAAAACTGCGGTTAGAAAGAAAATCGAACTTATTTGAACAGCTTTATCTATGCCATAAACTCTCGCCACCGTTTTTGCATCTCTTATCGCATCTCCTTCGACGTCTTCGATGCCCTTCATCACCTCTCTGCCAACGCCAGACAAGAAAGCGATGAGAGCGAGGAGTAAGATCGGACTTCTAAGTTCTGCAATTAATCCACCAAAGATGAAAGGAGCAGCCATCGTGAACGCTACATATACATTTCCGATAAAACCGAGCTCCTTCAGCTTGTAGTTGTATGCAAAGCCGAGGATCGCAACAGCGGTTGCAAATAGAAATGCGGTTGGGGAAATCAAGAATGCAGAAATCACTCCAAATGGGAAGAATAGGGTCGAAAGGAAAAGGGCTGTGTCTCTACTCAATTCCCCCCTTACCAAGGGTCTGTCCATTCTGCGATTTGCCACGTCGACATAGTAGTCAAAGTAGTCGTTCAAAGCAAAGGCTGAGGCTTGAAGGAAGACTGCAGTCAAAAAACCGAGGAGGATGTATTCGAACTCCGCTCCGCCTCCGAGAAAAATACCAATAAGGACACCTATTCCATACATTATTCCGTGTTCAAGTCGAAGTAGTTGCCAAAGCGCCTTAAGGGATCGTTTCAAGGAACGCATCTATTCCCTTCTCGTAGATAACGTTCCCAACGATTATCGTATCTGCGAAGCTTAGCATTTTCATAGCCTTTTCTCTGGAATCTATTCCACCACCGTAGAAGAGTCTTGCACTTTTCAGCTTTGATTTGACTTCTTTAACCACTTCTGGGTCTCCGTAGGTTCCACTGTATTCGATGTAGATCACGGGAAGCTTTATCATCCTCTCTCCAACGAATGCAAAGCTCGCAGCGAGCTCTTTGCTCAAGTCACATCGTGCCTTTGTAACTCTTGCAACCGCAGAGTTTGGGTTCAAGACTATGTAACCTTCGAAGACGACACTCTCGAAAACCTTCTCAAATTCTTCGAATCTTTCGTAGTTCATCCGAACCCATTCCGCGTGCTTTCCAGTTATCCACTCTCCAAGTTCTGCGTTGAGCACGATGGGAACGAATAGGAAATCCGCGTCGTATATCACGTTCTCCGGCGAAGATGGCTCAAGAACCGTTGGCATAGAGTATTCTTTTACAGCTCTGAACAACTTCCTGGATTTTTCCAAAGTTACGTTCTGAGTTCCCGAAATCATTACTGCATCTGTTCCACTTTCTACGACTGCTTTGATCGTTTCTTCGCTGTTCTCTCTGTCCGGATCGAGCTTCGTGACGTGTTTCCACTTTTTCCAGTTCATCGAGACACCAACGCCAATTGGAATATAAATCTTTTTAAAGTCTCAATCTCGGATCCTTCTTTGCAACGTCTCGCACGCAGAAAAACTCTTTGCCGATCTTGCGTAGATATGGGCACCTTTTTCCAGTATAGCCAACTATGCACAACTCGCAGTCCTCCTTATAAACCTTCTTAGCTCCCAGCTTCTCAACGATCAACCTTAGGTCCATTGATACGATATCTGCGCTCATTTTAAAATATTTGCGAGAAAATTGCAAGAGTGGTGCAATTGGCAAGGGACTAAAATTAAAAAATTAGGGTTCAACCGTATGCGGATTCGTAGACGAGCTCTATTACATCGAGGACTTTTATCTTCTCCTCAAGCCTTTCCGTCTTAACACCGTCTTCGAGCATGATCATGCAGAATGGACAAGTAACTGCCAGTATTTCTGCTCCTGTTTCCGCAGCCTCCTTTGCCCTTAGGTTGTTTGGTCTAAACTCTCCGGGATACTCTCTAACAAGGTTTCCACCGCCCGCTCCGCAACAAAAGCTTTTGTTGCGATTCCTAGGCATTTCAACGAGCTCGATTCCCGGAATCGACTTCAAGATCTCTCTCGGCAGTTCATACATTCCGTTGTATCTTCCAAGATAGCATGGATCGTGGAACGTCACTTTCTTCTTGATCTCCTTCAGCTTCAGTTTCCCGCTTTTTATCGCTTCGTAGATCACTTCGAGAATGAACTTGACTTCGTATCCTTCGTATTCGTTCTTCAGCGTGTTGTAGCAATGTGGAGAAGTGGCGATAATCTTTTTTACACCATACTTCTCGAACTGGGCGATGGTTTCTTCCTTGAGAAGCTGGAAAAGACCCTCCTCACCGACTCTTCGCACGTCATTTCCACAGCAACCTTCGTCTCTGCCGAGGACTGCGTACTCTACGCCAATATCGCTCAGAATCCTTGCAATTTTTGCTGTGATCGGGATATTTCGATTGTCGAAGCTGTGGGCACAACCAACGAACCACAACCACTCGAACTCACCATCTTTGGCAAGCTTTACAGGGACCTCAGACTTCTTGATCCACTGGTCTCTCTTGAACTTCGCCTCACCCCATGGGTTCTTTTGCTTTTGAACGTTCGTAAGCAAGTCTCTTATGTCCGGTGGCGCCTCACCGCTCTCGATGATACCCCTGCGCATCTCTTGAATTATGTCCATCTGCTCTATGTAGACTGGGCACATCTCCATGCAAGCTCTACAAGTCGTGCAAGCCCAAATTGCGGACGCATCTAAGAGTGTGTTCACAAGTCTCACTTCTTCTGGTTTAACTTTTTCTGACTTCTTTTCTGCTTCTGTCTCCTCTTTCTCTCGTGCTTCGCTTTCTCCACCATCGACCTCGGTCTCTTTCACCTCGTATGGTCTCAGCATCTGCATCTTGCCACTTGCTATCTTGTCTATGTTTCTAAGATTCTGGATAAGGAACATCGGAGACAGCGAAGTTCTTGAATTAAAAGCTGGACACGCATCTTGGCAACGACCGCAACGCATGCACGCCAAGCTTGAGAGCAAGTCTCTCTTCGTTAAATCTGCTCTGGTGACAAGACCGACGTAGTCTTCTCTGTTTTGCGGGGGTCTAACAACTCCGGAATGACGATTTGTCTTAGTGAGAATGCTGGCTGGGGCCATCAGTATATGCATGAGCTTGGAATACGGAATTAGAGCGACAAAGGCTAAGATCAGAATTGCATGGATAAACCAAAGACCTTGAACGATGTAGCTGTTTGCGAATTCTTGTGAGAATCTGAAGAACTCCTTTAGAACGAATCCAAAGATTGCTGCGAAGAACAGAATTAAGATCGCGATGTTGTCGTCCTTTGCATCGTATTTCTTCGCAAATCTCGGAGGCCTGAGTATGTAACGGTTTACAACCATCAGAATTAGACCTATGACGAAGAGTATACCCCCTACGGTCATTGAGGTCTTGAAAAAGAGGTAAACGCCCCTAAAAGCCTCTGGAACTGCGTAGAAAATCGTTATGAGTAGGATGTCGATTGCGAGGATTATGAAACCCCATAAGACTAAGAGGTGCGCTATTGACATCTTCTTCTCCCTGCGATAAAGTCTAAGGAGTGCGAAGGAATCCCTAAGCATCACTTTGAACCGCTCCTTTAAATTATCGAGCCTTGGTTCAGAACTCTTTTGCCCAGACCTGATAAAATCCACGTTCTTCTTTATACCGAGTGCGAAAATCGCCAGTGCGATGATCAGCAGAACGTAGTATACGAGCTCGAGCATTTTATCACCTCAGATTTGCCTTTACGTGCATTTTGTTTATATCTTCGACATGACAGGTCTGGCAATCACCGTTGTGTATCTCAACAATGTTTATATGGCAGTTTTCACAAACCACATTTTTCTCGGGTGGTGCGGTTAATATCTGGGTATCGCTCGGCGCTGCGTGGCAGAGAATAGTGAGGGGTTTTTTCACGTGGCAAGTTTCACAGCTGAAATCGTGGATCTCGTGTATCTCTCCATGGCAGTTGGAGCAGTATCTGCCACCTTCGAGATGACTTGAGTAGAGGTTCGCATGCCTATGGCAAGTGTCGCAGGAGTAGCTGGGTGTTGTATACTTCTCTGCGCTTATTGGATAGAAGAACAAGATAAGACCAAAGACGATCGGAAAGAGCTTTAAGATCTTTCTCATGCTTTCACCTCTTAACGAACTTGTTTAGATATGTGCTGTGCGTTTCATAGATCGATTTGTGACAGATTTCACACTTTCCTTCATGGTTTGCCAGTAGCGAGGGATCATGACACAGAGTGCACTGGACTTCGTAGGCACTTTCCCATTTCCAGTCAGTTAGATTTTTGTGAGAAGCCAATATCTCGTTTCCGTGACAGCTCTTACAGCTCGTAACGTTTGCATAGTGCTTTAAATACTTCCAAGGTTCTTCGTGGCACTGGCAGTCAAGGACAGTGTTTTTCTCTGCAGATGAAACTCGGAGCGTCTTGTACCTTTCTCCCTCCTCGACGCAACCCAAGATTAGGAACACCATCGCCAAGATCAACAGTGCTTTCATTACGTCACCTTCTCGATGTTTTTCTTGGATGGCAATCCATGTTTCTAATAAAGTTTACTAATTTCCCCCTATCAGCCAGCTTTGACTTCAAGCAATAGGGTTGTAATCTTCCGTCTGATCTCGTCGCTTACCGACGGTATAAGCCACATTCTCTCTTGGACATCCTCTGGCGGATATATGACTGGGTCCTCGAGCAATTCTTCGATGAACTGCCAAGATTCTTTCACGGGGGTTGCGTAGCCTATGAACTTGGAGTTAACAGCAGAAACCGCAGGATCGAGCAGGAAGTTTATGAACGCATGCGCAGCGTTTTTATGGACCGCATCCTTGGGGATGCAAAGATTGTCAGTCCAGATGGTTCCACCCTCCTCAGGCACCGCAAAGTTGACGTCTTCGAACTCTTCTCTCAATCTCACTATGTCTCCGTTGTAGGCTTGTGCGACGTATATTGTTCCGATCTTGAGTCCCGGATAGTATTTTTCTGTCCCCATATAACCCGCGAGGTATGGTCTTTGCTTGATGAGGACTTCCTTCACCTCTTCGAGCGTAGAATCGCTCCAATCGTTGATGTCTTTACCCAAGTAGGTTTTGGCAAAGCAAACGAGTTCCATAGCTTCTTCGAGCATCGATATCTTTTTTCTATACTTTGGCAGAAATCCGTAGTCGGGATTGAAGATCTGCTCGAGAGTCGTGACACCTTCTTCAACTTCATTTCTCCACGCAAATCCAGTTGAGCCCCACATGTAGACGACGCTAAACTTCCAATCTGGATCATAAGGCGGATTTTGGAATTTTTTGTCGATGAACTTCATGTTTGGGATCATCCTCTTATCGAGTTCTGCAAGAAGACCTTTCCCACGAGCCATGTCCACGCAGTAGTCTGGAAGCACTACGACGTCGTATCCGCTGTATCCAGCTTCGAGTTTCGTGAGAACGTAGTTGGGGTCCTCAAACTCTTCATAGATGATCCTATCTCTAGGAATCCCGGTTTGCTGTGAAAATATGTCTAAGAGGGCTTCGTTTATATAGTAAGACCAGTTCCAAACTCTGAGATCCTTTTCCAGAACAACTCCTGCCTCTTTAAGAGCCTTTACCTCGCTTTCCAACTCCAAAATCCTTCGTTGATATGCTGAAGAGCCAGAGAAAAACCCTGCAATACCACCAATCGCAAGCCCAGCGATTCCTGTAACTGCAACTTTCAAAAAGTCTCTTCTACCCTTGTCAACCATGTAGATTTCTGCTATTTATGGAATAAAAGCTTTACCCTCTTTTTGTTGAGACCCTTACGTAGAGATATGCTAAGATCATCGATACCGCAAGCATCAGTGCAGTTAAAGCGCTTAGAGTTGGGCTTACCACTCCCCTTGCTGCCTGAGACCAGATCAAAAGGGGCAGAGTCTGAAATCCGGGCCCAGTTGTAAAGACAGTTTTTATGAAATTGTCCCAAGAAAGTGTAAAAGCTATCAACGATGCAGCAACGACTCCCGGCATAGCCAAGGGGATCGTTATCTTGAAAAAGGTCTGAAGCTCGTTCGCGCCAAGCGTTAGAGAAGCTTCTTCAATCGACTTCTCATAGCCTGAAAGCCGAGCTTTTACGATCACAAAGACGAAGGCAATGTTAAACGCAATGTGTCCCAGGAGCACAGATGTGAATCCAAGCGGGAAAGAAAAAAGCTTGTAGAAGAGAAGGAGTGAAAGCGCTTCTGTGATCTCGGGGATAACGATTGGGGTGTAGAAAAGGGACTCGAATCGCATTTTTGTTCGGAGGAAAGCATACGCAGCACACGTTCCAAAAATTACAGAGAAAACAGTGGACAGAATTGCAAGAGTAAGGCTGTTGTAAAACGCAGAAGTAACCTTCGTGTCTTGTAATAGCCTTTCAAACCACTTAAGCGTCAAACCAGTTTCATCGGTAAAAGAAGATATGATTACAAAGCCAATGGGAACGTAGAGAAATGCAAAAATGATTGCAACGTAGAGCTTGATCATAGCTCTATCCTCCCTGCTTTTTTCATGTAAATTGCAATTGCTATGAGCACAATTGCCATGTAGATCACGGAAATCGCTGAACCGCGCCACCAATCGTGGTATCTAAGAAATAGATCCCAAGTAAGGGTTCCAAGCGTTACGTAGTCTCCACCGAGCATCGATGGAACAACGAACTCGCCAAGGGAAGGGATAAAAACAAGCATCACTCCTGCGATGATCCCGGGTTTCGAATGGGGTAGGGTTACCTTGAAAAAAGTCTTCAAAGGGCTTGCGCCAAGAATATACGAAGCCTCCAACTGGGACCTTTTTAGCTTCTCTAAGGAAGCATACAACGGCAAAACCATGAATGGAAAGTAGTCGTAAATCATGCCTATTACCACTGCGGTAAACGTGAACATTAGACCAAGAGGTGTTAGGACTACCATTATTGCGTATGTCCTAAGCAGAAGGCTTATCCAGAAGGGCAAGATAACAAGAACGAGGAGCAGGTTTTTCCACTTCTGCGCTCTTATTGCGATGTAATAGGCAAGTGGGTAAGCGAGGATGAAGCAAAGAATCGTCGTTATAGTTGCAAGTAGGAGTGAGTTTAGAAAGAATTTGAAGAAAACGGGTTTAAAAACCTCTGCGTAAAACTCAAGGGTGAATTTTGGAAATCCAAAGCTGTAGAGGACAACGATGAGAAATGGGAGGTAAAATATAACAAAAAGATAAAATAACCCGGGAACTGCGAGAGCTCTTTTCATGCCTCGAAAACTACCGCTTCCTCTGCTCTCCAACCAATTTCTACGTCATCTCCTTCTCTAAAGCCATTTGAGTTCGTTAAGCATTTTATCTGCACACCGTTAACGTTGACGTTGAGCTTAACGAAACCTCCGAGGTAAACGATTTCTTCAACCCTACCGCGGAAGGTATTCTCTCCAACAACTCCTACTTTTACCTTTTCTGGTCTAATCCCTATGACGATTTTCTTCGAACCATTGAGTCCCGAGACCTTTATCTTCCCGATCTCGCTGATCGCGCAATCTTCGCAAACTTCTGCTGGGATGAAGTTCATCTCACCTATGAATTCTGCGACGAACTTTGTCTTGGGTTTTTCGTAGACCTCCATCGGGGTGCCTACCTGTTCAATTTTGCCGTGGTTTATTACCGCAACTCTATCCGACATTATCAGAGCTTCCGATTGGTCGTGGGTTACGTATACAAACGTTGTTTTTACCGCTCTTTGAATCCTCTTCAGCTCTACCATCATGCGTTGTCTCAACTTTAGATCTAAGGAGCCGAGAGGTTCGTCGAGCAAAAGCACGGGCGGTTCAATCGCAAGCGCCCTTGCTATGGCAACTCTTTGCTGTTGTCCGCCGGAAAGTTGGTGTATTTTTCTCTTGGAGAAGGTGTTTGGGTCGAGATTTACGATCTCGAGGCATTCGTGGACTCTTCTCTTTATCTCGCTCTCTGGCACCTTCCTTATCCTCAGCCCATAGGCAACGTTCTCGAAGACATTTAAATGCGGAAATAGGGCGAGATCTTGGAAAACCATCCCTACGTTTCTTTTGTAGGGTGGAAGAAACGTGCAGTCTTTTCCCATAAGCTTTATCGTGCCTTTATCTGGAAATATTAGTCCTGCAATCAGTCTTAGAAGTGTTGTTTTTCCAGAACCACTCGGTCCGAGGATCGAGAAGAACTCTCCTTTGCGTATCGCGACGCTTATATCACTAACCGCTTCAAAATCGTTGTATCTTTTCGAAACTCCGTCGAGTTCGACTGCGAACTCAACCATCAATATTCTTTTCTTCCTGATGTTTAAAAAACTTACGCTTTTTAATTATTTCTTGAATTGGGCATGATTTTTGGATTCTTATTCGATTAAAACTGGTATGGTTGTTTAGAGCTGATTAAAATCCGATTTTCCGTAAAAAGACGAGGAGAAAGCCAATTTTAGCAACATTAAAGGAAAATATAATATATTTTTCTCAAATTAAATCTTTTCGAGCTTTTTGATTTAGATCGATTTCTGGCAATTATTCGAGCTTTTTTAATCTATAGTTCCTTTCACCAAGACCCAACTCTTCCGCATAGCCCAGCATGCCCTCTGGATCAGTCCATGGCCAGACCTTGTGCCCTTCGAGGATCTCGTTCACAGCAGATAGGCTTTTGTAGAGATCGTAGCTCGCAGAATCGATGGAAACCATGTCCTTCGATGCTAAAATTCCTATGTCAGGGATTAGGGCGTTATCACTGTATGGATGACAATCGCAGTGGGGGGTTATGTCTATTAGGAAATTAAGGAATGAGAAATTCTTTTTTAACTTAAAAACGCCTTTTGCGCACTCTACAATTCTATCACTCACGTCTTTTCCCTCGAGCCATTGTAAGCGCACCGCTCTTGGTTCGCAGACTTCATAGCAACCCGTGCACTTCAGACATCTCTCTTCTATGATCTTGTAGTCAACTATCGCATCTGTTGGACAAATCTCGATGCACTTATCGCACTTCGTGCATATGTCTTCTCTTATCCTTGGAAACCCGTTTACATGCACGTCGTATTTCGATGGTTTTGCAACACAACCTACACCAACGTTCTTAATACTCCCTCCGATTCCGGATTGCATATGCAGTTTGAAGTGGGTGCAGAAAATCACCGCATCGCACTCTGCGATTGCCTTTGCGACGTAGACTTTTTTAAGAAACTTTCCTTCAATCGGTATTTCGACAAAGTCGAAGCCGAGGAGACCATCCGCGATAATAATCGGCGCTTTTAAAATTTGGTGAGTGTAACCATTTTCTTCAGCGATTTGCATTCTCCCAACCGCAGAAGCTCTTAGCCTTGTAAGCCCAAGTCCTGTTGTCTCTGTGACGAACGGCTTTGCACCCATTTCGATTAACTTCTCCACTACCGCCCTTATGAAGGTCGGTCTCAAAGTCTTAGTAGTCCCTCTTTCTCCGAAGTGCGTTTTAACAGCAACGATGTCGCCGGGGGCGATGTTTTCGAGAACAGGGGTCTCTTCTATCAGCCTTTTTAGCTTTGAGACAAGGCTCAACTCCGGCTGGTACCACTTGTCTGGATCGAGAACTTTTGCACGAGAATCGACGAAGAACACGTCCATGTCATAGTTTTAAAAGCTTCATTAATATCTCTTTCGCTCTATTTACGTTGTAGTCTCCTCTATCAACGTCTGGATTGAAAGACTTCACGACCTTTACCTCTCTATCAAAAAGTTCGACAACGTTTGGGAAAAATATCATAGTTCCTATTTCAAACTGCTTATCTTGCGCACTGCTTATTAGCGTAAATATGGCCTTAGCTTTGTCGTTTTCGATCCTCACGAGCAAAACTCGGAGCAAATTGATGACCTTTGCAAGCGGTTGATAAACTGCGAGACCCGAAATGGAGTGAAAAATTAATATATAGTTTCCCTGAACGTCTTGAAGAATTTTCGAGACCGCTAAGCTTATCTCGTTTAGATTTGTTGGGTTTGAAACCACAATCTCCTTTTCACCTGCTTCCTTCATACCCCAGCTAAACGCATCTACCAACCACGGTTTTTTTCCCAACATTTCTCTAAGCTTTTCCGCACTGTATAAGGTGGAAACCCATACCACGTTCTCAAAATCATCCGCGAGTTCCTTGAGCAATTCTAATCTCTCGATCCCGGGTTTACTTATGAGCAAGAGATATGACATTCATAGACTTTCCACAAAAAGAAATTTAAATTTTTCTGCTCACGATTTCTGTGCTCAAGCTTCTACCAGAAATGGCGGTGCTGTTGAAGAGAACAGCGGTGATTGCGGACATACACTTTGGGATCGAGAATGCGATGCAAAGATCCGGAATAGCGGTGCCAAGAATGCAAGTGGTGGACGTTATAACGAGAGCAAAGACACTTGTGGAGAATTACGATGTGGAAAAACTTGTAGTTGCAGGCGATTTCAAGCACGAGTTCAGTGGAAACCTTCCATATGAGTGGGACGATGTCAGAAGCTTCTTGAGTTCCTTAGACGTTGAGATCTCAATTGTCAGAGGTAATCACGACAATTTCTTGTCCACGATCCTTGATGAATATTCGGTCGAGCTGAAGGAGAAGGAGATCGTCGAAGGCTATACAGTTGTTCACGGTCACGAAGATTGTGAGGACGAAAAGATAATCATGGGACATGAGCATCCGAGTATAAAGATTCGAGTAAGAGGAGCGAATTACTCTTTTCCTTGTTTTTTAATTGCAGATAAAAGCAAGATCGTTTTACCTGCTTTCTCTAAGCTCGTCGCGGGAAGCGATGTTTTGCAAGAAAACTTCCTTTCCCCAATATTAAAGAGGGCTAAAAAGATAGAGGTTTACGCGGTGGAAGAGGAAGTGGTTTACCTCGGGGACTTAGGATCTTTGAAGGCAATACTCTGAGCCAATCGATCTCCTATATCGCATCCCAGGAAAGCTTATAATCCCGACAGCTTTGTAAGCCTTTTCTCTCGCTTCTTCGAGCGTCCTTCCCCTTCCCACCACTGTAAGAACCCTTCCCCCGGTGGTTAGATAGCCTTCCTGCTTCGAAATTCCATTCGCGTAGATTAAGGCGATCTTTCTCGCAGAATCTATTCCTTGGATCGGCTGGCTTGTGTAATGATCCCCCGGATATCCCGGCTTTAAGCCCTCTCTACCACGCAGAGCTCCACTTACTGCGCAGACTGCGCAACAGAAATCGTTGCTAAATTTTATCTCCGTGCTGTTGAGGTCTCCTTCGATTACAGCCAAAGAAAGTTCTAAGAGGTCACTCTCAAGTCTTGGTAGCTTCGCCTGCGCTCCTGGGTCGCATTCTCGGATGTTTATCTCCAGCACTTTTGGATCTCCGTCAACGAGCATGATCACTGGGTAGAGTATGCCTTTGAAACCGGTCGCCCTCACGATTGGTTCAACAACTTTCTTCATTATTCTATCTTCAACCTCTTTGCTCACTTCTGGATGCGGGCTAATGGCACCCATTCCTCCAGTGTTTGGGTTCACGAGCTTTCCTTGTTTGAAAAGCGCTTCGATCTCCTCTCTTTTGTAGAACTTCCTTCTCGTTCCGATGTAATAATCTCTCATCGCTTCGAAGTCATCGTTGTCGAACGCAGCTTTGTAATCCTTTGCAGTTCCGAAAGGCAAAGCTCTTTTGCCGTCGCATATCGCTGTGAACGCGACTTCGATGCCAACGAGTTTTTCCTCGATCACAATTCTATCTCCCGCTGAACCAAACTTTTTTTCCACCATTATCTCATCTACAGCCCTAATCGCTTCTTCTTTCGAATCGCAGACGTAAACGCCCTTTCCCGCAGCGAGACCGTCAGCTTTAACGACCAAACTACCAGGACTGTTCATTATGAACTCTTTTGCTTCCTCAGCGGATTCAAAATTTCTATAATCCGGAATAGGGACCCCTATGCTCTTTAGAAAATCCTTGGTTTTGCACTTGCTTGCTTCGAGCCAAGAAAGCTCTTTTCTTGGTCCAACGGTTGGTATTCCCTCCTCTTCAAGTCTGTCAACGATACCGAGGCTTAAAGGCTCTTCTGGACCTATAAAAGCGATGTCTACGTTTTCCTTTGCGAACCTAAGGATTTCCTCGATGTTCCTTATCGAGGCTATTTGCTTACCTTCGATCTTCGCAATCTTGCACTTTTCGAAGAACTCACTACCCGCATTTCCTGGGGCGACAAAGACTTCTTTCACTTTTTCACTTCGTGAAAAGGCGTGTGCAATCGCATTTCCTCTACCACCCGCATCGACGACGAGGATTCTCATGACGAGAGTTATTTGACGATATTTAGTATTTTTGCTCTCTTATCGATTCACAGATCCTACATAAGTATTCTTCGTTTTCGAAGCCTTTTTTTCTCTTCGAAATCGCGTCTGCAATCTCGACTACGATTTTTCTCACCTCTTCGTTTTTTTCTAAAAACTCTAAGCCTTTTTTCCCCCTCTTACTAGTCAAGTATTGCGAAACAGCAGCTTGTGTTAAACCGAGCATCTCTGCAACCTCCTTTATCTTGTAACCTCTTTCTATAAGCTCTTTTGCCACCATTGCCCTTATAGCGGGAAGAATGTATTTGACCATTTGGATGCAATGAGGTTTCATTATAAATCTTTGGATCGAATGCACATTAACTTTTCGTTCCGCTATGGGAAATAACCAAACTCCGCGAGGTAGTAGTAGATATCCGCAAGAAAAGCGTTGAGAGACTCGAATGGAACGATTATGCAACCTTCGTGGAAGTAAATCGCATCATCGATAAAGGAAATTAGCACTGGGATCGCCTTTTTGCCAACGACATTTGAGAATCTTTTGCATCGCTCCACGTGTTTCTTTGCCTCCTTTTTGATTTGTGAAACTCTGTAACGATGTCCTGAGTAGAGCTTTGCATCCATGCAGAGTAAAATCATTCCACGCTCTGCGACGACATCGATTTCTGCTCTTCCAAACTCATCCTTGAAGAAGTGCCTAAAAAGCGTTTTGAATCCATGCTCTTCACACAAAATTCTCACTTGCTTCTCCAATTCTTGCCAACTCCACATAGCCTGGACTTCGAGGGAAGTATTTTAGCTCTTTTACTCCTCTATACTTTTCCCAATCTGTTCTCCTTTTTTCTCCGCTTAGGATCTTTTCAACGACTTCCAATGCCCCTACTCTGCTCAAAGGTCTGTTGTTATTACCGCATTGATAGCTGTAGGTGCACTTTGGGCAACCATCTTCTCTCTTGCAATCGCAGTTTTTCAGAATTTCGTGCGCAATTCTGAACGCGATCCTTAACCTCTTGAAAAGAAGCCTGCTCAGCCCGTTTCCACCAATGGTTGCATC
>JBKBUO010000040.1:0-13732 GCA_046290005.1 Archaeoglobaceae archaeon
TGGCTGAAAAGCACGGCTTAAGTTTTCCGCCACGTCCCGGGGATGAGAACGCAACAATTGGCGGCATGATCGCAACGAACGCTGGCGGTGTTAGGGCGATGAAATACGGGGTCATGAGAAACTACGTTCTTGGACTCGAAGCGGTCCTTCCAGATGGGAGAAAGATAAAGCTCGGGGGAAAGACCTTGAAGAACTCTTCCGGATACTCCTTGCTCCATCTGCTGATCGGTAGTGAGGGGACGCTTGCGATAGTAACCAAAGCCATAATCCGCCTTATGCCTCCAATGAAAGAGATGAGCATGCTTGCAATACCCTTCAGAACAATCGACGATGCTCTCGACTACGTGATAGATGCGACACGCGTCACGACACCAATGGCGATGGAGTTCATGGAGAAAAGGGCTGTGGAAATCGGAGAAAAAGTCAGTGGGAAAAGATGGGTGAGCAAAGAAGGAGATGCCCACATCTTGGCGATATTCGAACGAAGAGATGAAGCAGAAGAAAGTGCTGAAATTGCCTTCACCAACAATGCAATAGATGTGTTTACCGCGAGCCCAAAGGAGCAGAGGGACCTGCTGGAGCTAAGGGGGAAGATCTACCTTGGGCTCAAAGATAAGTGTATAGAGATCTTAGACGCGTGCGTTCCGCCAGCTTCGATTACTGAGTTCTTGCGGAGAAGCGACGAGGTTGCAAAACGTTACGGAATCGATGTCATAAGTTATGGACACGCGGGAGACGGGAACATCCACCAGCACCCCTTGATCTTTGAGGGGTGGCAAAAGGTCTACTGGGGATTCAGAGAAGAGATTCTACGCATCGCGGTAGAGATGGATGGAGCAATAAGCGGAGAGCACGGAATAGGGGAGATCAAGAAAGAAGAATTTCGTAAGTTTTACCCAGAGATTTTCGAGCTGATGAAAGAGATCAAGAGATTGCTCGATCCAAAGGGAATTCTAAACCCGGGAAAAGTAGTTGAATGAAAAGAAATTCGCGAGTTCTCAAAAAATCGTTCAGCATATCAGAGTTCCAATCTTTTCCCCATTCACAACTCTCCTTATGTTTTCCGGTTCACCTTTGAAAACAACAGCCTTCATTCCGCTCCTTTCAAGGATTTTAACCGCAAGCAAATCCATGACCACGTTAACTCCGGCGCTCGTCTTTTGCTTTACAACTATTTCAAGAAGCTCTTTCGGACTTATTTTTTCAAACTTGACCGCATTTGGGTTCCTCTTTGGATCGTCTGAATAGATACCATCGACAGAAGTTGCATTTAAAAAGAGATCTGCGTTTGCGAATTCTGCAAGTAAAACCGCGGTTGCATCAGTTGTGTGCCCAGGAATCGTTCCCCCCATCACAACTGCTTTGTGATTTTTTGCAAGCTCTAAGGCTTCAATGAAGCTTTCTGGAATTTTCTTCGCAGAGTTTTTCATTGCAAAGGCTAAGAGCATTGCGTTGATTCTCGTTACCGCAATTCCTATGTAGTCGCACATGACTTCGTTGGCACCAAGCTCTCTCGCCTTTGCCATCAGTTCTCTTGCAAGCCTTCCGCCACCAACTACAACGAAGAGCTCGTGGGATTCAGAGATCTCATCAAGAACGTCTGCAAACTCCCTTATTTTCTCCGCTGGTCCTTCAAAAACTGAACCACCCAAAGAGACTACGAGCTTCATATCCTATCAAAATCACGAAGTTGTGTCTGCTTTAAAACTTCTCCCATGAAATCGATGAGTTCATCGTAAACGTCCTTTCTCACCGGAAACGGGACCCCATCTTTTCCGCCGAGCGCGAAGCAATACTTTGCGGGATCTTGCTTATCGTATTCCACATTGTAGACGAGATCCGAGATCAAAGCCAAAGCTCGGATCGTTTCCCTTCCAATTCCCCTCATCAGCAGGAGATCTTCAAAACTACTGAGTTGCAAGTTGTAAGCCCTTTCAACCGCTTTCCAGTCTATCTTTCTCGGAACGTAGAACGCTTTTCCCCTTCTCGATATCGATATTAGCTTTTCGTAATCTCTTCTGAACGAGCCGTCGTTTATCAAATCAACCGCAAGCTTCCTCGAATCCTTGCTTTTTCTGGATACCATGTTAACGACTTCTTTTTCAATTCTATGGCTGATTATTCCTCGATGAACTTCTTCAACCTCGGGAATTTGCTCAAATACGTCCCAGTGATATCTCCGAGCCATCTTCGCTTCCACGTTCATCCCTTGCTGAACTACCGTGAAGTGCTTTCTCGTGAAGAAGACTGCGTGATGATACAATGAATAGCCGTCGATGAGGGCACAGTTGTCAACCTTCGCGGACAGCTTGCTAAACTCTATTATCTTTTCAGCATTTGCTCCTATGTCTTCAGCTAACCCAATCACCTCTCTGGGCGTTTTGAGTGCGTTTTCTCCTTTCCCCCCGGCAACCCTTATCTCAAACTCCGGGGTGTTGAGGACCGATTTTAAGACGCCTGTTAACACAGTTGTAGCCCCGCTCGAGTTCCAGTCGAAGCCGAGGACGTTTGAGAAGGACTGGAAAAAGATGGGGTTTGAAATCCTTTTCAGAAACTCTAATTCGCCATATTCAATTACGATCACTTTCACTATCTGACCTGCAAGCTTTTTCATCCGATTCAGAAGCCAATATGGAGCTTTTCCATCGTGAAGTGGTAAGTAGATTTCGCTCATATGTCCACTACGACGAATGCAATAAGTTTATCTCCTTCTCTCCTGATCCCAAACTTGTGCATCGTTATCGCCTTTGGCTCAACCTTGACCTCTCCACGAGAGAACTTACCACCAATGATTGTTCCTCTCACCTTCAAATTCTCGACTTCTACCCTAACCTCCTTTCCTGCGAAAAATTCGGTTTCAAAAAGGAAAAGGAGCTCGTTCAACCATCGATAAAGCAAAAGGTCTTCGTCTTCCGCTTCCACTTCAACGATTTTCTGCTTCGATCTTTCAAGCCTTTCGGTATAGACAAAGGCTTCATAGAATGCGTAAGCAGAGTTTTCGAGCAATTCCGCGATGTTCTTACCATAAACTTCGAAAGCTATGTCTGCGGTGTGATCGATAAATCGGTATTTCATAAAATCTCGTTCCGCTAAGGGGATTTTTTCTTTTCGGTCTCAAGCCTTTTTATGTGCGAAATCGTTTTCGTGAATATACCCATTATGCTTTCAAACTCGTAATCCCTCATCCTCGCTCTGCCGAGAACTCTTCTGAGGGTTACGATCTCCCTCTTTCTTCTTCTTTCGGGAAAATTTATTAGATCGAAAAGCTCCGAAATCTTCGATATCAGAACTTCGATGTCTCCTGCGGTTGCCAGTCGCTCTTCTTTGTCCAACTTCAAAGCTTGGAGAGCATAAAGAATTACCGCAACCGCATGGCTTACGTTCATAACTGGGTAAACTTCGCTCGTCGGGATTTTGACGAGCAAATGGCATTTCTCAATTTCCTCGTTGAAAAGACCAAAGTCTTCTCTGCCAAATAGAATCGCTACTTCTCCCTCAACATAATTTCGAAGTTCTTCTGGAGTTATGATCGGCTTTCTGAAGTATCTGTAATCCCCACCAGAGATACCAGTTGTTCCAACGATTAGGTTGAACTTCGACAAAAAAGTGTAGAGGTCCTCAACGACTTCAGCTTTTTCGAGTAAATCCCTCGCATTTGCAGATGTTTTAAAGCTGTCTTGTGTTAGATTGCACTTGTAAAGGTACAGTTTCTCGTATCCAAAGTTCTTCATCACTCTCGCAACGAAGCCAATGTTTTCCGGGATCTTTAACTCCACGAGGACTACGTGGATCATCTATGTGGATCATGGCAGTAAGTGCATATAACCCCGCTCCCATGACCCTCGGTAACGGTCTTAACAGCTCCTCTCCCAGCCAGTTCCTTGTGACAAACGAGACAAGAATCTCGTGTTTCGTCCACGACTATACTAACTTTGCTCCTAAGTTTCACATGATCTGCTCCGTAGCCATGGCAAGACTCACATTCAACCGTGGAGTGATTTCCAACGCTCCAAGTATTGTAAACCCTTAGATGGCATTCTTTGCATATTGTGCTCTCTACGTAGCTAATACTCTTCGAAGATTCAATTTGCAACCAGTTTTCGATGCTTTTCTCTCTTATCATCGGTGACAAGTTAAAAGTGTAAGCGTAAACCCCGCCATAAATGACCACTGCTAAGATCAGAACTAAAATCCACGGTTTCATTCTACCACCGTGTCAAGGTTTAGATAAAAAACCTTTGGTTTCGTTCCAGTTTCTGGTTTAAGAACGCCGAATCTACTCTTTCTTAGGATCTCGTAGACTTCGCTACCTTCACGAATTTCTCCAAAGATCCTCGCTCCGGTTGGGCAGATCAATACGCAAGCTGGACGAAGATTGCGTTTTACACGGTGATAGCAGAACGTGCACTTGTCCGTGACCTTCTCTTCTGGATGCACGAAAGTTGCGCCATAGGGGCATGCGGTGATGCAGTATTTGCAGCCTATGCAGATCTCCTTGTCAACCAAAACTATTCCCTCCTTCGTGTGAAACCTTGCACCCACTGGGCAAACGTTGACGCAAGGAGCGTTGGAGCAATGATTGCAGAGCTTCGGAACAAAAAGCCCATTTTCAGCCTTCAAGTTGAGGAATGGGTTCTCCTTCGTGTTCATGACAATCTTCTTCCCCTCGAAATATCCCTCGATCCAAGTTCTTGATATCGGGAGATCCATTGGAACTTTGTTCTCGATCTTGCAAGCAACGACGCATTTTCCGCATCCTATGCAATTCTCAACGTCTACTACCATTGCAAAGGTTCGCTTTTCAGCGTTCACTGGTATTGAAGCCAGGGAAGCGATTGGAATGGAAAGGATTGCCTTGAGAAAATCCCTACGCCTCATGCTCCACCTCCATTGGGAGTATCTTGTAAAGGACGTAGTAAAGCAGTAAAGCTAAAGCCAACGCACCAACTGCAAACATCGCTTCGAAGATGTGAATTGAAGTTGGAATTGAGACACCTGAGATCGTTTTCACAACCTGTGCAGAGAAAACGAAGTCAACTCTGAAGGCGAAGATGCCAACGAGGGCTAAGAACGATGCAACGAAAAGCGCATCCATGTTCTTTCTTGTGAAAGATAGAATTAGCACTGGCACAACGATGCCGACGAAAATCTCCAAGAACCAGAAGTTCAGCGCGAATTTTCCGAAGAGTATGTTCTGGACTGAAAAGCTACCATCTGCAGAAATCGCTGGATATCCAATGATCACGTATTTCCAAAGAACAAAGAGCGATGCGGAGAGCAGAGAAAAGAGCAATATCTTACTCAAGATGGGCAAGGCTTCGAGTTTTCTGCTGTCTTCGCCTTTTATCCAAGACGTGACAACTATTGCAAAGATTAGCATTGCAGAGCCAGAAATTATTGCTGTGATGATGAAGTAAACGGGATTTGATGCGTCGTTCCAAAGCGCGAGATGGGTTGCTGAGAAAAGCGCACCAAGGTTACTGTATGCTAAGATAGCAGTTAAAAGCGCGAGAAGTCCGATTGCCTTTGCAAACTCCATATCCAAGCTCTTGTTCGGTTTAGCAAAGAATCTTCCAAGAAACCTGAGTGAAATTAACTTTGCGATGAACCCTTTGAGGTCTTTTCTCTCCGATTGCTTTATCAAATCGCTCCTGAAAACAAACCAACCTTCCAAGATTAGAAAAAGCAGTTCGAGAACGTAGAACATTATCATCCAATACATCACGCTCGTAGCATTTGCGTGTCCAAGCAAAGCGTAACTACCGCGCTCTATTCTCTCAAGATCCATTGCTATGGTCACCAATCCTACCGCTATTGTTACTATTGCGATCAGAATTGCCTCTTTTAAAATGCTCTCAAGCTCTTTGACTCTCAAAACTTCTCCCGCAGATGCGATCGCTGCGGTTCCGATAAGGACTAGGAAAACGTAGATCGCCACAAGCAACCGCCATGGATAACCAATAGCGGATTCAAAAGGTTCCATTGGCATAATTGGTTGAAAATGCATCTGATAAGCGCCTATGAAGCCGATTGCCACGAGGAAGAGCAACGCCAGAAAGAAAGTTATCTCCTTTGGCTTCAAAGTCTCACCTCTCCATAAGCCTTGCGTTTGCTTTTAAAGTTTTTCCAATTTACTCTGGATTTCGAAAAGAATTTAAGCCATGAGTAAAAGCTCTTGTAAGCGCAGGTAGTCTAGTGGTAGGACAACGGCTTTCCGAGCCGTTAGCCCGGGTTCGAATCCCGGCCTGCGCATATAGTTTCAAAAACTCTTTCTTTAACAAAAATTGCTGGGTTAACGGATTTTCACGATAAGGCAATATTCCAACGATCTCCATGCTATCAGCATATTTTTCAATCCCATGTGTAGAACGCCAGAGGTTCGGTAGCTAAAAAACCTGTAATTACAAAAAAGAAATTTTATTACGTAAGGAAAATTTTATTTATTTCTCTCCCACGTCAATCATATGAAAATAATCCAGAGTGTTCTTGAAACCGCTGAAGAAGGGGACAAGTTACTAATAACCTTTCCAGACATTTATAGCTTTTATACTGTCTGCATGTGGCTTGCTCAAAAGTTTGGAGACATTTTCTGGATCTTGTGGACAGATGCTGCAGTGGAGAGGATAAACCACCTGGGAAGAAAATACGGTTTCCCAACCAACGGAGAAGCCATAGTTGTCGCTACCGACAAGGGGTGTGCATACCTCAGAGTTGTTGATAGAGTAAACATAGACGAGCTTGAAGAGATAAGGACTTTTATACCTGAAAACAAACTCGTTATCTCCTTTGGTGTGAACTTTTTGCCGTTTTATGGTTACGATGTCTCCAAGGCGATTGAAGCACTGATCGAGATAGATAAAGGAGTTCTTTTAACGGCAATCGTTGGAAAGGTTCCCGAGGGTATTACGACTTTTCACGATGTCCACATAGAGATAATAAAGAGTGAAGACTCCTTCATAGCCTATCACAACTACATAGCAAAGCTAACCTTCTCTATGAAGGGTGGTGTTACGGTGGTCAGCGACAACTTGGATCTGCGGTGAACTTTTAATTCGAAACTAGATTTACTGACGTGGACTTGGCCCAACAGATAAAACAGCTCGAGGAAGAGATAAAGAGAACACCCTATAACAAAGCCACTGAGCATCATGTTGGAAGGCTAAAGGCGAAGCTTGCGAGGCTCAAGGAAGAACTTGAAAAAGAGAAGGCGAAAAGTGTAAGACAAACGATCTCGATAAAAAAGGAGGGCGACGCAACGGTAGTTTTGGTTGGCTTTCCATCTGTTGGGAAATCGAGTTTGCTGAACGCTTTAACCGGGGCAAAAAGCGAAGTGGCGGATTACGATTTTACGACGACTAAGCCAATCCCTGGAGTTTTAGAATTCAAACATGCGAAGATCCAGATTATAGACATGCCGGGAATCGTGGAGGGCGCTGCAAGTGGTAAAGGGAGAGGAAAGGAAGTTTTGTCTGCAGTGAGAATCGCAGACCTCATAGTTATCGTAGCGGATGTCTTTAGACTTGATTCCATAGAAGTCGTCAAAAAAGAGCTATACGAATCGGGAATAAGGCTTGATCAAAAACCGCCTGACGTCGTGATAAAGAGAAAAGATCGTGGTGGGCTTAAGATAAGCTCAACCGTATCGTTGAGCTTGGATGCAAAAACGATCGCAGAGATATTGAAAGAGTATAGGATACACAATGCAGACGTTCTGATAAAAGAGGATATAACGGTGGAAAGACTCATCGACGCCTTGAACGGGAATCGTCTCTACATACCATCCATCACCGTGGTGAACAAGGTCGACATCGTAGAAGTTGAATGCGATGCGATAAAGGTCTCTGCGGAGAAGGGAATAAACCTTGAATTGCTGAAGGAAGAGATATACCGAAAGCTGAGGTTCATAAAAGTTTATCTGAAACCTCCCGGGGAGAGAGCAAACTTAGATAAACCAATGATTTTAAGACAGGGTGCAACGGTTGCGGATGTCTGCAGAAAGCTCCACAAGGATTTTGTCGAAAACTTCAAATACGCGAGAGTTTGGGGTAAATCGGTGAAATTTGAGGGTCAAAGAGTTGGAATCGATCACGTTCTCTCTGATAACGACGTGCTCTCGATCTACACATAGTTTTTCTCACTTTGGTAAAAACCGATAAATACTTAAATACTTTAAGTTCCAAGTAGCTTAGGGTGATGGTATGAGGAAGATAAGCGAAAAGGAGTTCGTGAACGCGATACAGAGTGATAAACTCGTGGTCGTTGACTTCTACGCAGACTGGTGCATGCCTTGCAGATACCTAAGCCCAGTGCTCGAGAAGCTCTCGAAGCAGTTCAAAGACGTGGACTTTTACAAGATAAACGTCGATGAGAACCAAGAGCTTGCGTTCGAATATGGAATTTCAAGCATTCCAACGGTGTTGTTCTTCAAAAAAGGCAGAGTAGTTGGTGGTTTTGTTGGTGCGATGCCAGAGAAAATGGTAAAGGATGAGATCGAAAAAGCACTTAACTTATGATTTCGCTGAAACAGGTAACAAAAACCTTGGACTGTAAAAGCATTTTGCAGTGTTTTTTCGGTCTTAACTCCGAAGACATCAGAGTTTACGAAGCTTTGACGATGGGTCTCGAAAGAATCGAAGACATCAGCAGATTCGTGGGTAAGAAGGAGAACTCCGTATACAAATCTCTGCAAAGATTGCTGATCTCGGGAATTGCTTATAGGGAAAAAAGGGTGCTCGAGGGGGGTGGATACTACTTCGCCTACAAAGCGATGCCGAAAGATCTCATAGCTAAGGAAATCGAAAATTTGCTCAACGAGCTTTGTGAAAAAGTCAAAACTCTTATGAGGGATTTCCTTGATAGCGGTTCTCAGTTGCAAGGGTTGCGGAGCTTGCGATAAAGTCTGCCCAGTTCCAAACGCAATTATACGAAACGGAGGTAAGGTTCTGAAAATAGATAGCGATAAATGTAAGAAATGTTACGATTGCGTGAGAGTATGTCCATATGGTGCGCTGGTCGTTATGGACTGATCCCAAGCAAGGCAGTGGAATTGACAAAAAAACACGCTGAAAAAGGCTTTATACCAAAGGAAGAGCTTGATGAGGAGCTCATGCTAATACTCGAAGATTTAAAACTCGCAACTCCAATAGAATCTGAAAAAGGATCTCTTGCTTGGATCTCGAGACATTTTGGCGGAGACATGGAGATACCATACATCGTAAGGTTCTTCTTCAGATCCATGGACTGGAGAAAGGCGATAGTTGATTACTTCACGACCATAGGTGAAAATAGGGCCGAAGAATTCGTCGAGATCTTTTCCGAGATAAAGAGGAGGGCCAAAAACTTGATCATCTGCGCAGAAGACATAGTAGATATCACGTTGAAATACGATCGTGACCCCGGAGTCGTTATCTCCGAACTAAAGGGTGCTGGGCTGATAAGCCCAACAGTTGGTTGTGGAGCCTTTGGAAGGGCTAAAGCTCCACTTTACGAGCTCAACAAGTTCTTCGCATTGATAAGCGAGTGATCATACTTCTCTCGTCAGTCTCTTTATCTCTCTAATCAGCTCCTCCACCGACATGTGCTCGACCTTTTCAGCGAATTTGAAAAGATCCTCGAAGTCGTAGACGTCTTTCTTAACGTATCCCAAACTTTTTAATAGCTTCAAAGCTTGAAACTTCGCCTCACCTATATCTCCGTTAACCTTCACCGCGACAAGAATTGGCTCACGAATTACAAAAAAGGATTTTTTTCCCGAGGAATACGCAAGCTCAGTTATCACCCCGGAATCGAAGAACTTCTTTAGCTTTTTAACTATCTCGACCATCTCCCTTGAATTCCCCTTAACGATGTCCTCGAAGTATGCGTATTCGATCATAACTCCATCAGTTTTCTCATCGATCCCATCAATTTCTCGTCATCCACAAAGGCTAAGATCGTTTTCTCGTTTCTCTTCCTGAAAACCAATGTCTCGCCGTTGACAACTGCGTATCCCAAGAACTCCTGCTCACCAACAACGAATTCGATGAGGTTGCGCAACTCCTCTGCGAATTCTCTTGCAATTCCGAGGGTCGTGGTCTTATCCCCCAAAACCGCTACTTTTCTTGAATTTAGAGAGCTCGCAATCTTCTCTGCATCCACGACACCAATTCAATAATCAACATATAAGCTTTCCGATGATTTCATGTGCCAATATGAAAAAAATCGTTAGACTTTTATTTCATCCCAAATCATCCGCACCCATGGCGTTCTTTGAAAAGTTCTTCGAATTCGAAAAATACAACACGAACCTTCGAACCGAAGTTCTCGCGGGATTAACGACTTTTATGACAATGGCTTACATTATATTCGTGAATCCAGCGATTCTGAGCGACGCAATTGGCAAAGATGCGATTCCAAGTCTAGTTACCGCAACAGCTCTTTCAGCCGGGATCGCAACGATAATAATGGGGATCTATGCAAAGAAACCCTTTGCATTGGCGCCGGGAATGGGTTTAAACGCTTTCTTCGCATACAGTGTTGTACTTGGACTCGGTTACCCTTGGCAAATTGCTCTCGCCGCAGTTTTCGTCGAGGGGCTGATATTTCTCTTCCTCACGGTTACGAAGTTCAGAACCGCTGTTATAAACGCGATCCCAGTTTCCCAGAAATACGCGATCGGCGCTGGTATTGGACTTTTCTTAACGCTAATAGGTCTCAAGTCCGCTGGAGTCGTTACTGGAAGTCCCGCAACTCTTGTAACCCTTGGAACTGAAAACTTCGCAAAGGCAGAGTTCTGGGTTGCAATGCTCGGAATCGTCGTCGCTGCAGGGTTGATGGTCCGAAGAATTCCGGGTGCTTTGCTAATCGCAATACTGACTGCAACTGCGGTGTCCATAATCCTTGGCATATCTCCCGCTCCCGAATCTTTGGTCGCACCTCCAACGCTCGATAAGACTTTTCTGCAACTCGACTTCATCGGACTTCTCAACATTGGCGCAATTGGTGTTGTCTTTGCGTTCTTCATGGTCGACTTCTTTGACACGCTCGGAACAGTGTCGGGATTGAGCGCGAAAGCGGGATTCATGAGAAAAGATGGCTCTATTCCAGACAGTGAAAAGATTTTGTTGACCGATGCAGTTGGAACGTCTTTTGGTGCGGTGCTCGGCACTTCGACTGTTACAACTTACATAGAAAGTGCAGCGGGTATCGAAGAAGGTGGCAGGACAGGGATGACCGCTTTGGTTGTTGGAGTGCTTTTCCTTTTGGTTGGTCTCTTCATTTCTCCTATCGTTGCGGTAATTCCAAGCTCCGCAACCGCACCTGCGCTCATTCTCGTAGGGTTCCTTATGCTCCAAGTTATCAGAGAGATAGACTTCAAGGACTTGACGGAAGCATTGCCAGCGTTTGCGGTGCTCGTCACGATTCCCTTCACGTATTCCATAGCGGACGGCATTGGAGCGGGATTCATAAGCTACGTCACTCTAAAAATAATTGCAGGCAGATGGAGAGAAATACATCCGCTGATGTTCTGCTTGGCGATAGTTTTCGGGCTATACTTCCTATACTTGGGCGGACTCATAAATCTCTGATCTTCTATTTTTTAAGTTCCAAAAACTATAAAAATTTGGCTCAGCAAAACTCTTAACCTCAACGCAAAGATTATACGCATGCAGAACGTCGAGATATTGCTCGAGGCGCTTCCATACATAAAGGAATTTCACGGCACCGTGATGGTTTTCAAGATCGGCGGACACGCAATGGTTAGCGACGAGATATTGGAAGAGACCGTGAAGGACATCCTACTGCTAAACTACACCGGAATAAAGCCAGTGGTCGTGCACGGTGGTGGACCGGAGATCTCGGAAAAAATGGAAAAGCTTGGATTGAAGCCAAGATTTGTCGAAGGACTTAGAGTTACAGACAAAGAGACAATGGAAGTCGTAGAAATGGTCCTCGACGGAAAAATAAACTCGAAGATAGTTTCGATGTTCATAAAGAATGGTGGAAAAGCTGTTGGACTTAGTGGTAAAGACGGGCTTTTGATCGTAGCTGAGAAGAAGGTGATGAAGGTTAAAAAGGGTTTTGAAGATGTGATGATCGACTTGGGATTTGTTGGAGAAACGAAGTTCGTGAACCCAACAATACTCCGAATACTCTTAGACAACGGCTTCATCCCTGTCGTTTCACCCGTATCCGCAGATTTAAATGGAAACATCTACAATTTAAACGCCGACAACGTCGCTGGCGACATTGCAAGCGCCTTAAAAGCAAAAAAGCTTGTAATGCTAACTGACGTGCCGGGAATTCTTAGAGACGTGAAGGACAGGAATTCCCTGATTCCGAGGATGAAGCTCTCAGAACTCGAAGAGATGAACGAGAAGGGATTGTTAAAGGGGGGAATGCTGCCAAAGTTTGATGCGATCGCAAAAGCGTTGCGTGGTGGGGTAGAAAAGGTCCATGTAATCGATGGATCGAGAAAACACGCGATTCTCTTAGAGCTATTTACAAAAGAGGGCATTGGAACTATGGTGGAGCTATGAAACTTGGCGCTCAGCCAGACGTTCGCCACAATCCAAAGCAGGCTTTCGAGTTCGTTGCGGAGAACGATTTAAACCATATCGAAATTTTAATGGATCATCCGCTCTATTCATTGGACTTTTTGAGCTACAACGAACTCATAGAGCTCGTATGGAGCTACGAAATTGAGCTATTAATCCACGCGCCCGCGACGAGCACGAATTTTATCTCCATAAGCGAGACGATGAGAAAAGCGAGCTATGAAGAGATGAGGAAGGTGCTCTACTTCGCTGACAAATGCGGAGCTGAGGTCGTAACTTTCCACCTGGGCTGGAACCCAGGCTTCATAAACAATGGAAACTTCTACTTCGATCAAAAGCTCTACGATGAACACAATGAGAAAGTGCTACGCAACGAGCTAAAGCACTTTGTTGAGAAAAGCCCAGTTACCCTGGCGCTTGAAAATACCATAGCGATAGAGGGTGGAATAAAAAGAGCTCTTAGCAATATCCTTTCGGAAACCGATTTAGCTTTGACCCTCGACATAGGGCACTTCAACTTGCAGAGGTGCGACTTCTTCATCGAGAACTTCGAGAAAGTCGTGAACGTGCATTTGCACGACAACAACGGAGAAAGAGATGAGCACTTAGCACTTGGCAAGGGAAAAATAGATCTTAGCGCTTTTCCACTGAAGGGCTACGAAAATTATTTCACCATAGAGACGAGGGAAGTGAACTCGATCCTCGAAACGAGAGATTATTTAATCCGATACATAAACGAATTTCATGATCGCCAAGGAGCTCGAGTTCGAGGGGCATCTGATTGACTCGATGATATTTCCAAAGGTCCTCGACACAATTCTCGACCTCGACGGCGAATTTGAGATCGTCGAGTTTAGAGTTGGAAAGAGAAAAGAAGACACGAGCTATGCGAGGATAATCGTTTTCGGTGAAAGCGAAGATCACCTCAACCAAATCCTAAAGGAGCTGCACAAAGTAGGGGCAAGAATTCCGGAAGCAGAAGAAGTTGAGTTGGCTTCAGCTCCAGCGGACAAAGTCTTACCTGACAACTTCTATGTAACAACGAACCACAGAACCTTTGTTCACCACAGGGGCAAGTGGATAGAGGTTGAAGACATAGCGATGGACAGGGTTGTTGCGATAAGGGGTGACAAGGCAGTTTGCCTGCAGATAAGCGAAGTCAAGAAGGGTGATCTCATCGTAGTTGGTGAAAAAGG
>JBKBUO010000041.1:0-12536 GCA_046290005.1 Archaeoglobaceae archaeon
CAATAGTTGCGGTTGCTTACAAAGCAGACGGATCAGGAAAACAATTCGACGAAAGGGGAATGATGAACCCGATGATGAGAGGCATGATGAACGAAAACAGAACATCGCCACCAGGAATTGACGTGAAGGAGAGAATGTTCTACGAACACAGAGAGAGAATGATGAACTGGGTTCAAAACTGCGAGAAGTGGATGGAGAGACTTAGGGAAAAAGTTGAGACCTCCAATATGAACGAAACAACGAAGCTCAGAATTCAAGAAAGAATAAACAATGTTGAACAGCAAATGGAGCAAATCAAATTGAGAATTCAAAATGCCAAAGACTATGAAGAGCTCCGTGGTGCAATGAGAGAGAATTCAAAGATTTGGATAAACGTGTCAAAGGAGATGAGACTCATCGCTTGTGAGAATATGATTGAAAGGGCCAAGATTATAATAGAGAAACTAAGCGAGCTTGCAAATAGATTTGAAAGCGCAGGATTGGACGTTACAAATCTAAGAAGTGCGATCGATAAGGCAACCAATACGTTGAACGGCATAGAAACAAAAATAGCCAATGGGCAGGAAGTGACACAACAGGACCTTAGAAAACTAAAGTTCGACATACAAAAGGCTTTTCTCGAGGCTAAGAAGCTTGCAAGAGAATACAAGCCAGCACCAGAAATCGGAATCGCGCATGCAAGGGTCAATGGAAGCTTTGAGCTCAATGGAAACATGGTCGCTTTGGTTAGAGGGAATGGAACGTTGAACGCAACAGGAGATTCGGTTGCGAGTGCAAAGGGAACGGTTGCAATGGTTCTCCGTGGAAACGTCAGTGCAAAGGGTGAAGGGGACTTCATGATCGTGATCCATGGCAAAGGAGTTCTTTCGATGGATGGAACTGGGAGCTACGCTTACAAGAAATGTGCAAACGAGAAATTCGTAACCGGGAATTTCACGGATAGCGTAGAAATTACATTTGGATGCTGAGGGACTAAGATGAGAGGCTTAATTTTTTTATTTTTGAGCTTAATGCTATTACTTCTGGGGTGCGTTCAACAAAGCACTCCAACGCAAACTCCTACACCGACTCCAGTTACAACACCAACCCCCGAGCCAATTGTTGTGGGCGAAAATGTAAGTGAAGAAATAGAAGACCTTGAAAAGGAGTTTCAAGAGCTTGAAAAGCTTTTGAACGAGCTTGAAAATCTTGAAAACGTAAACTTTGAGACCTAATATTTTTTATTAATTTAAAACTTCGAGACATTCTTTCAAGAACTTCTTTAGGACAAAGAATTGAAGCTGAACGAGCATTCTCAATATGCTTCCGTCTTTTTTCGGCATTCTTATTCTTCGCTTAGTGGAGTCACTAGTCCAAGCTTAGAAATTATATCCAACGCCTCTGATAGCTTTTGATGTGCCTTGATAACCTCGTTCACTTCCCAAAAAACCAAGCTCTTCCTGAAGTTCTCTGGAAGATTCTGAATCTCTTCTTCCAGCTTTTGAAGCTGTTTAGAATCTGAAACTGCCACTATTTTCTGTATACCTGGGGAAGATAAAGCTTTAAGCAAATTCAATACTAGGCTATCCAGTGATCCAGATTTATGAATTTCGAAAGCATAGCCTATATACCCAAGATTGGCAATCTTAACTGTCCAGACAACATCTAACCTCGCACCTGGAGCCACCAAGTATTCTGTTTCGACATCAAATCCCAACAGAATTCCAATTTCCTCAATTAGACTCACGATCTCTTCGTGATCGAATTCCAAGGTTGTTATTGGCTCTGTAGCAGTTTTAGGGATTTCTTCTTTCTTGAATTCTTCTTGTTGCTGAACTAAGTAAAGAAGGTAATCTACTCCTAACAAATCTGTTTGGAAGCCCAAGGATCCAAGCTTCTGGGCTATCTGCTTCAGGGTATCGTTTACCTGTCGATACTCCTCTCCTGAGATCTTGTACTTGTTCAGTGGGAGACTATGGAAACCCAATCTTTTGAGTGCATCGCGAGATCTACGATTCCAAATTCCGAATTCGTTTGGGTTGAAATAACATAGAATCTCGGTTATATAAGCGGGACCAATTCCTTTAATCTCGAAGGAATCGAATCTCTTAGCGAACTCTCCTGTGCCATAAAGCAGTTGCTTGAATTTATTCCTAATACTTTCGATCTTTTCATCCCTGAGGATTTTTTGCACCACAAATTCTTTGTTTTTAAAGATTCCAGATGCCCAAAGGTTAGATATAAGCTTTCTAAAGTCTATTTCGTTCAAATTATCCAAGTATTGCTCGTTCAAGATTTTTTGGACGAATCTGGCAAACTCATGCCTTTTCTTCTGCTCACTCTCAAGATCTTGAAGTTTGAGCACTCGAAAATAATTTTCGATTTCCTTTTCTTGCTCTGGAGTGAGCTTACCCATGTATCTAATAAACCTTAGCCCCCTTTAAATATATTTCTCTAATTTTCCTTGCAAAAACTTAAGAAAAGCGTTAAAAAATGCGCCGACCGGGATTTGAACCCGGGGCAGGGGCTCGGCAAGCCCCTGTGTTAGACCAGGCTACACCATCGGCGCTTTAAAGGCGTAGCCCTTGTGTTTAATAAGACTTTCGCTAATGCTAAATCAAACCATTCGCAGAAATTTCCAATTGGCGAAAGAAAGCAAGAAACGCATCGTAACGTGAGATCTTGGACTAGAGGATGGAAAGAAACTAAATACAAAGCTATGACTGAGACTGCTTGGTTTTCTTCAACACTACTATTCTTTCAATCGATGTTTCTGGATAATTTCCTGTTTCGTCTTTTTCAAGCGATTTCACCATATCCCAGATCGTCAGCAGAGCTACAGCAACGCCGTTAAGTGCTTCCATCTCAACTCCTGTCTTAGCGATAGCCTTTACTGTGCAAACAACCCTAATACCATCCTCTAAGATCTCGAAGTTGAAATCTACGGAAGTTATTGGAATCTGATGACACATAGGAATAATTTCCGGAGTCTTTTTGACCGCTATAACACCAGCGACGTTCGCAACCGCAATAACGTTCCCCTTCGCCACCTCGTTCTTCAGGATTGCTTCGATCGTTCTTTTCTTTAGTCTTATGAAGCCTTCTGCAACCGCAGTTCTGAGCGCTTCGCTTTTTTCTGACACGTCAACCATTTTCGCCTTTTCGCCTTTGATGTGCGTAAACTCCATGAACTTGCGAGAGTTTTAAAAGTTAAAAAGCTTATTTTACTTTCAAACGCATGATCAACGATTCAAGATTCATGGCTTCAGAAATTTTTCTGACAACTCAAAGACTTCTTTGAGATCTGTTGATTTCATGAGAACAAAACTAAACTGCACTAATACTGGCATACAAGGATTCCTGTTTCGAAATAACACGTACATCTAAAGATTTCTGTTTCGAGGAAGCTTTTGCTTTTGACGAGCAAAAAGCTCATTTCTCTTCCAAAGACTTCGACAAATGCTTCGAGCTCGATTTTAATCTCTGTCTTTTCCCTATTCTCAACGTGTTTCACAAACCAGTCATCCAGCATTTCGTTGTCGATTTTTGTGACAAGTATTAGACTCTCCTTGGACTTTGGAGGAATAAGAACTAAAAGAGAACTTATTCCTTCAGCCATCTTTACTCCATTCATGTCGAGAGAATACTTGAACTTCGTGAACAGAACAGGAACCATGTCCTCGTTGCGAACATCTATGAGCGTGATTATTTCCGTGAAATCTTTCTCAACTTTTCCCCAGTAAGATTTTGCGGATTCTATCGTCAGCTTAACGGGAAAATCGATTTTTCTCTGAACTGTTGAGTCGATTCCTTTAAGAAAATCTGTTTTTATTGAATCTGATTGCTCAAATGGGTACCTAAACTCTGTGATTTTCAAATCGAAGACGAGATATCCTTTAAATTTAACATACGAAGTCTCATCGTTTTTTACGTGCGTTGCGAACCATTCTGGGATCTTTCTGTTCTCGAACCTTGTCGATAAAACGACCGTATTATTCCCGGGAAGAATCTCAGCCTTCAAAGCTTTCCCTTCCCCAACTTTTAAACCGTTCATCTCTAATTCTGTCAGAACGTCTTTTAAAGGTAGAGGTATGGGGTTCGGGTTGTATATCAAAACTTGCGTTAGAATCTCTATATGGTCTCGCGTAACGTTCCCCCAGCATGTTTTGATTTCTCTTACTTCTGGCTTTCCAATCGAGGGTTGTGCACAAAGTAGAAGGGAATAAGATGCAAGGATTGCCAACAACGCTATGGATCCGATTTTCGGAGCCATAGTAGAAATTCATTATAATGGTTTTTTAAATTTTACTCAAAACTATAGCCCATCATTAGGTCACCAAAAAGCTTCAAGGTCAAAAAAGTCTTCTTTAGAGCAGATCCTGGGCAAAAAACTTCAAAATAAAAGAATAAAATAAAAGATAAAATCTAAAAGATGGAAATGAGTTTTGTGGACAAAAATAGCTATTATGCCAGAGTATGCGTAATTTTTGGCGATTGGGTTAGTTGAAGCGCTTGTAACGCCACCTTATACACAACTCTCTCAGCCTACACCAATTCTGCGGATCAAAACAATAGAGGAAAAGAGATCAATGGAATCCTATTACCAAATACCGCAGTCTTAGTTGGAGAAGGCTTGAGCTCGTCAGAAGATCTCTTGGAGGACCCAAGTAGAAAAACGAACGCAATATAGCCAATTTCACTTTACATGGTATATATTTTTCCCTTTGTGTCGCAATGAAAAATAATATATTGCCTTCCAAGTTCAAAACATGGAAGCTCTGATAGTTGTAGACATGCAAAAAGATTTCTGCTACCGAAATGGCGCACTCTACATTGAAAATGCAGAGCGAATTTTTGAAGCAACAAAGAAAGTAGTTGATACCGCAAGAAAGAGAGAAATGAAGGTCATCTTTACCCAAGACTGGCATCGAAGCGATGACGAGGAGTTCAAGATCTGGCCAAAGCATTGCATCATGAACACATGGGGTGCTGAGATCATTGACGAGCTAAAGCCAAGAGAAGAGGATTACTTCGTGAAAAAGAGGAGGTATTCCGCATTCTTTGCAACAGATCTCGATTTGACGTTGCGAGAGCTAAAAGTCGATAGAGTTTTCATCTGTGGGGTTGCAACGAACATCTGCGTCCTTCACACCGCTGGAGATGCTGCGATCCGTGACTACAAAGTTGCTATCATCGAAGACTGCACAAAGGCTTTGAGCGATTATGATCAAGAGTATGCGATCAAACACATGAAAAGCGTTTTTAACGCAGAGATCTTGAGATCTGAGGATTTCGTCAGGATTTAATTTTTTATTTCGTCACTCCTGAAGAACGGTTTCTCATGTTCATGGAAACGTGGGTTTGTTGATTTGTACTCGCAGCAAAGGCAAAAAACATGGCCACGATCAGTCTTAATACTGACACGATACTTCTGGCAGCTTTCCTTTTTGGGCATTTATTCGGTTTTGCTTATCTACTGCCCAAGGTCCAAGTTAATGTCGGTTTTGCATACAACGACACTCACGTGTCCGGCGTTCTATCGTAAATTAATTACATTACGATGTATCGAATTGTGAAAAGAAATGGTTCAATTGAGAGGGTAAACGTATAGAGTGGAAAATAGGCACGGGTATGACCTTATCAGCGGTATTTTTTGTCAGTAGCATAGGCAAAGGGTATAAGCTTAGCAATTGGGGTTTATTCATAAAATGCAAGGGAGTAAACTCCATCCTTAGCACTCCCGGCTTTGGACTAGAGCTTTATGGTGCTAACATCACGAAGCCATAATTCACTCTCACCACGCTCAAAACTCCTCATTCCTGCAGTATGCTCACATAGTGAAGGTTTTCGAAGATTTGGATCGAAAAACGTTTATGCAAAACCTTGGGATTTTCTAAGATGAGAAGAGTCGTTGCCACAGGGACTTTCGACATAATCCACCCAGGGCACATAACTTTTCTTAGGGAAGCGAGAAAGCTCGGAGATGAGCTTATAGTCATCGTTGCAAGGGAGAAGAACATTAGACATAAACCGAAACCCGTCATCCCAGAAGAGCAAAGGAGAAAGGTTGTCGAAGCGATCAAGTTCGTAGACAAAGCGATTCTTGGCGATGAGAACGACATCTTCAAACCAATTATGGAATTGAAACCAGATGTCATCGTTCTCGGCTACGACCAACACTTCAGCGAAGATTGGCTGAGAGAAGAGCTTAAAAAACGCAACCTTAACTGCGAAGTTGTAAGGATAAACGTGAAAGAAGATTGTGGGCTTTGCAGCTCACACAAAATAGTTGAGAAAATACTGGAAAAGTATGGGGTGAAATGATGTTGTTGATGATTCCCGGTCCCGTGCAAGTGCACGAGAGGATAATAAAGGCGATGTGCAGACAGATGATTGGGCACAGATCTGCAGAGTTCGGAGAAATACTTCGATTCTGCGCAGAAGTCATGAAAGAAGTTTTTGGAACAAAAAGCGATGTTTTCTTCATATCAGGCTCTGGAACCGCAGGAGTTGAGTCTGCAATTGCTTCCTTCAGCAAATCTGCGAAGTTTGTAACCCTTGAAAACGGGAAATTCGGAGAGAGATTAGGTGAAATTGCAGAACGATACGCTCAGGTAGAGAGGTTGAGCTTCGAATGGGGAAAACCAATCGACCTTGAAAAACTAAGGGAGGCGCTTGAAAAAGGTGCAAACGTTGTAGCATTTGTTCACAACGAAACCTCGACTGGAATGCTCAACCCAGCGGAAGAGATTGCGGAGATAGCAAAAAAACACGGGGCTTTAACGATAATGGACGCGATCACGTCCGCTGGGGGAGATTACGTGAAGATGGACGAATGGGGAATCGATATTGCGATCGTAGGTAGTCAGAAATGCCTTGGAGCCCCTCCTGGAATTGCAATCGTTGCTGTTAACGAAAAAGCCTGGGATTTTTACAACCCAAAGTGCCCATACTACTTAGACCTCAGAGCTTACAAAAAGAAGTTTCCCGAGCTTCAGACTCCTTACACTCCAGCAGTTCCGCTTTTCTTTGCCTTAGAAGAAGCGTTAAAGATGATAAGAGAGGAGGGGCTTGAAAAAAGGATAATAAGGCATAGAAAAATGAGCAAAGCTGTTCGCGAATGGGCTATCAATGCGGGTCTTAAGCTATTCCCAGAGCCAAATGGAAAGGCTGAATATTCGAACACAGTCACGGCGGTGAGGATTCCAAATGGAATAACCGAGAAAGAAATGAGAGACACACTGAGGAAGGAGTATGGGCTTCTAATAAGCGGTGGACAAGACAAAGTAAAGGGGAAGATATTCAGAATTGGAACGATGGGCAACATAGGAAAATTCGAAGTCATCGCCACGCTATCTGCAATCGAAGATGTCTTGCTTCGAAGAAAGCTCATAAGTTCGGCGATCGAGAAAGCGATGCGAGTATTGGGGGATTGAGTTGAAAGTCGGCATCGCTGATACCACCTTTTCTCGAATCGACATGGGAAAGATTGCAATAGATGAACTTAGAAACATTTCGAGCTTGAGATACGAGCGCTACACTGTTCCGGGGATAAAGGATTTGCCAATCGCAGCGAAGAAGTTATTAGACAACGGTTGCGACGTCGTGATAACCCTTGGCTGGGTTGGAAAGACGCAGAAGGATCTTGTCAGCTATCTTGCGATGAGCGTTGGATTGATAACCGTTCAAATACTGACTGGAAAGCACGTGATTGATGTCACGATCCACGAAGATGAAGCTGAGAACGAGAGAGATCTACTCAAAATTGCGGAAAACAGAATTAGAGAACACGTGAGAAATGCGGTAGACCTTCTCCTCAATCCAAAGAGGTTGCAAAGACTTGCTGGCACTGGACAAAGACAAGGTTATCCAGACGTGGGACCGATATTAAAATGAGATGAAAATACTCCTTGTAACTGGGAGACTTGCGGAGAAAGTCGTTAGAGAAAATGCGCTTAAGGCAGAGGTTCATGTATGCGACATCGACATCGCAGCTTTTATCACCCCAAAGCATCTTGAAAGCTTAGATTTAAAAAGCTACGATCTCGTTTTGGTTCCAGGGCTTACAAAGGATTGCAATTGGGAAGAATTTGAAAATAGAAAAGGAGTAAAGGTTCGACTTGGTCCGTTGCACGCTTCAGACATAAAGAGGATTCTCAAATTCGTCGACAAAATAGATTTTTCGCATAAAATTCCTGCATGTAGACTTATTGAAGCAATAAAGGCAGAAGAAGCTATAAGAGAGGTAGAAAAGCTCGAAGAGAGTGCAAAATTCAAAATTCGCGATGTTGCGATTGGCGGAGAAAGCAGAATGAAGATAGTTGCGGAAATCGTCAAACCAAGTCCTGAAAACCTAAGGGAGAGAATAGCCTATTTCTCTGAAAACGCAGACATAATCGACATAGGAGTTCCTTTGGAGTTCGATACGAACGAGTTGAACAAAATTCTAAAGATTGCAGTCGATGAATCGAGGAAACCGATAAGCGTTGATACCTTCCGCAAGAAAGCGATAGAGGTGGCGATAAGCCAAGGCGTTGATATGGTGATGAGTGTTTCAAGCTCAAATTTAGAAGTTTTAGGTTTGATCGAAGATCAAGCAATTGTAGTCGCAGAAAAAAATCTCGAAGCGCTTTTTAAAATTCTCGAGCTTGCGAAAAAGAGAACGGAAAAGGTGATTGCAGATCCAATCCTCGATCCACCCTTGAGCGTAGCAGAATCCATAGGAAGATACTTGCAATTTAGAAAAATCGATCAAGAAACACCACTTCTTTTCGGGGCTGGAAACGTTACAGAGCTGAGCGATGCAGATAGTATCGGAATCAACGCTCTTTTAGCTTTTATTGCTGAAGAAATCGGTTGCAATCTACTTTTCACAACTGAAGCAAGTCCAAAGACAGCTGGGAGTGTTAAAGAGCTAAAAATTGCCTCTTACCTTTCGAAGATTGCAAAAATCCGCAACGCACCACCTAAGGATGCTGGGGTGAGCCTTTTAGCGCTGAAGGAAAAGATTAAATACGAGACTACCAAAGTTAAGAGCTTTTTAGTTGCAAGCGAAAGCAAAGAATTTCACAGAGACCCGAAGGGAGACTTCATAATTTTTATCGCAGATGGAAAAATATTTTGTAAACACGATAGAGTCACGATCGCTGGGGAGAGGGCGAAGGAGATAATCGACACGATTCTCAAGCTTGGACTTGTTTCAAGACTCGACCACGCAGCGTATCTGGGTAGAGAGCTTATGAAGGCTGAGATCGCTTTGAGGCTCGGGAAAAACTATATCCAAGACAGAGACTTAAACTTTGGATTTTTGGCTTAATCTAACCAAAAAGGTAAAAGCTTAAATAACGTGACTATTCACGAGTTTCGTGAACAATGGAATATTCATGGGTAGGAAGGAAATCCAAGAGATCCAGAGGCGAAGACTGAGGTTTACGCTCAAATACGTTGCACAGAACTGCGAGTTCTACAAAAGACAGTTCGAGGGCATAGATATCGATAAAATAACTCCAGAGAAAATCCACAAGCTTCCGTTCACAACAAAACAAGATCTCCGCAATGCTTACCCATTGAAGATGAGCTGCGTTCCAAAGGAGAAAATAGTTCGCATTCAGATGAGTGGCGGAACCACTGGACAACCAGTAATAATTCCCTACACAAGAAAAGACGTCTATCTATGGAGAGAAATGGTTCTTAGAGCTTTTCACATTGCTGGAATTACTTCTAAGGACGTTATCCAGATAACTCCCGCATTTGGATTGTGGAACGGTGGCTTTGGATTCCACTTCGCAGCCGATGCGATAAACGCATTCGTGATTCCAATCGGGGCTGGAAACACGAGGAATCAAATCCGCTTCATGGTCGACTTTGGCACCACCGTTCTCTGCGCAACCGCAAGCTACCCGCTGAGGATTGCAGAAGTTGCAGAGGAGCTTGGTTACAAGCCTTCGGATTTGCCAGTCGAGAAAATGCTACTCGGTGCAGAACCCTGGAGTGACGAGATGAGAAAAGTTATCGAAGAAACTTTCGATGCAAAGACCTTCGATATCCCTGGGCTTACGGAAATGGGTGGCGTTGGTAGCGTGGGATTCGAATGTCCAATGCGAAGGGGACTCCACATGTGGGAAGACAACTACGTGATCGAAGTTGTAGATCCAAAGACAGGTGAAGTCCTTGACGAGGGCGAAGAGGGCGAAATAGTTTACACTGCGATAAACAGAGAGGCGATGCCTTTGATAAGGTATAGAAGTGGCGAAGTCTCTGAGATTGTTGCAAGAGAACGTTGCGAGTGTGGAATAGAGCACATCACTCTAAAGAGGATCCGTGGAAGAACAGATGACATGATAATCCACAGCGGGGCGAAGTTTTACCCAAGCGACGTCGAAAGAGTTCTTGCAAGCTATGGCGTGATTCATTATAAGATCGAAGTTGGTAGTAATGTGAGAATACTCTACGAGGGCGATGCAACGATCTTGCAAAAGATCGCAAGAGACGTTCGAGAGTTCATCGGTATAAATGCGGAACTCGTTGCCCTAAACAAAGGGGAGCTTGAGAGGTTTGAAGGAAAAGCTAAGAGGTTGGTGAGAGTATGATAATCGAAACAATTTACGGAATTTCGGTTGCCCTTATCTTCGTGGGCTTCGTTCTCGCCTACAGAAAAGCGAGGAGAATGCTATGATCTTAGAAATCTTCGTAGCTTATCTCGTCCTAATGGTTCTAATAGGCTTATACGAGTTTCGAAGAACTCGAAACATACCCGAGTTTTACATTGCAGGTAAAAGGCTCGGAGCCTTCGCTGTTAGCTTCTCCTTCTTCGCAACTTATTTCAGCACCGCAGCCTTTCTCGGCGGTGGTGGGACAGGGTTCCTCTTGGGATTCCAGTGGTCTGCTTTCTTGATCTTTTTCCACATTCTCTTCGCAATCCTTGCCTGGCTAATCATAGCTCCACCTCTGAAGAGAATCGCAGACGAGCATGGTGCATTGACAATCCCGGAGCTCTTTGGAAAAAAGTTCGGAAAAGAGGCACAGATGATCTGTGCACTCATCATAATCTTCTTCTTCGAGTTTTACATGGTCTCGATCTACAAAGGCGCTGGTGTTTTGCTCCAGACAATGCTTTCCATCAGCTACATCGACGCCCTTTTCTTGGTTGCGATCATAGTTACAATTTACACAGCCTTTGGTGGTTTCAGGGCGGTGGTAACAACAGACATAATACAAGGGGTCATAATGCTCTTTGGAGCAATTCTGCTCTTCTCCATGCTTCTCTATTCACTCGGAGGATTCGAAGCAATAAGCAAGCTTTCGCAAGTAAAGCCCGAAGTCTTCGAATTCGGAAAAATGGGACCTCCACCTGTCGTAAACGCAGGAATGATAGTTCCGTTCGTGCTAAGCTTAACCTTTGCGATCAGCATCGCACAGCTTTCAGCTCCACAGCTCGTGGTTAGATTCATAGCAGCAAAGGATCAGAGAGTGATAGCATACGGAATGCTACTAACTCCGATAATCGTCGGAGTTTTTGCGATCTGCGTTTTCAGCCTTGGACCATTTGGATGGCTCGTAATCCCGAAAGAAGAGATCCCAAGCTTTTTGAAAGATGTCGACAAAGTCGTGCCATACATGGCGATGGAAATGCTACCCTTAGGTGTAAACGCTTTGCTGTTGACCGCGATAACAGCAGCAGCGATGTCGACGATAAACTCCCTCGTTCACGTTTCCGCAACCGCGTTGATTAGGGATCTCGTGCAAAACCTGAGGAAGGTTCAGGAGTCAAAAGCGCTGATTTTGACAAGAATCGCTGTCATCGCCCTGGCTTTGATTCCAGTTGCGTTCGCAGTTAATCCACCAGGGATAATAGTTGAGATCGTTGGCATAAGTTTCTCCGTGATAACCTCCGCATTCCTAATCCCCCTGCTCGCAGTTTTGTATGCTAAGAAGGTTCGCAAAGTCGCAATACTCGCTTCGATGCTCGTCGCAGTTCTTACCTGCGTGATCTGGCAAATCTACTTCTACAAGACCTTCTACACGTATCCCGTGGTTCCTGGGCTAATAGCGTCTGCGATAACCTTTGCGATTTTAAACCTTAAAAAGTAATCTCAACTCTGTCTTTTTATTCTTCAAGAGTTCTACAAACTCCCTGCTTATGTCCTTCGCAGACTTGCTTGCGCGAATTAGCAAGGTCCTACCGCAGACATATTCGCTCTTTCTTATCACGATATCCCTCTCGTGTGAGAAACTCATATCCGAAGAACCAAAGCCATATATAGTTTCTTTAAGCCCATAGTCTTTCAAAATCATCTCCACTTCTACTCTCGCCCCATTTCTAAGTGCGATCTTCGCTTCCTTAGGGATTTCAGAAACGCTTTTGTCCGCACTGACTCCTATTATACAATCAGCCCTTTTTGAAATCTCGCAATCCTTCGTAACCTCGAGCGTTGTGCGATGTCTTGCAGTGATGTTAGGATGTCCAAAAGCAGTGACTTCAAAAATAATCATCAAAATAATAAAAATAAAATTTACTTCCTGTAAAGCGTGATTTCAATTGCGGAAACGTTTGCACT